>NZ_HF991031.1:0-9989 GCF_000432295.1 Bacteroides sp. CAG:189 | reverse complement strand
CGTGGAGCGTGGTCCGGTGGTTTATTGTGCCGAGTGGTCCGACAATGATTTTAACGTACATACCCTGCTGATGAACCGCCCTCCGGAATTGCGTGTGGTAGAGAAGCCGGAACTGCTGTACGGTCTCAATCAGATTGTAACCGATGCCCAGGCTTTGAGTTATGACAAAGCCGGAAAGTTGGCGGTGAAAGATGTAAAACTGACCCTGATCCCTTATTATGCCTGGGCACACCGTGGCGAGGGAGACATGGAAGTGTGGCTTCCGATGGAGGTTAATGCCACTTCTGCACAACCACAAAAAGGGGTGGAATGGAAGGATAACGGATTTTTCGATAATAAATAGAGTAACGCTAAATTATAATGTAATCTCAAAATTGACTGTGACAAGCAGACGATTTTTCCTTATATAAAGTCTGCTCAGGAGTACAATCCGGAGTTGACTTTCTGGATCTCCCCGTGATTATTTCCTTCGTGGGTGAAAGTGAATTACTATTATTAGGTTTGGAGTAATGATAAATACAATCAGATTTCCCTTTTTTCGGTGTATAGGGTAATATAATGTAGACAGGCAGGATTGACATATAGTGGTTCTGCCTATATTATTATGAGTGGGGAAAGTATGACGGATATTTCCCCTTTTTTGAAAGAAGTATAGAGTCTTCTTTGTACTATATGTGGTATTTTTGTCGATGTTCTGATGCATTGAACTAACACCTGATTTGTTCAATGAAGCAGATGGATCTGATTTCTTTATTTTTTTAAATATGGTTTATGTATAAATATTTAAGTCTTTGGCTTTCTTGCCTACTTTTCCCTGCATTCTCTTTTGCGCAAAGCGATTGGCAACTTGTATGGAGTGATGAATTCGACACGGACGGTCCGCCGGATTCTTCCGTATGGAACTTCGAGCAAGGTTTTACCCGCAATGAAGAGGCGCAGTGGTATCAATCGGACAATGCGGTTTGCAAAGGCGGATGTCTGGTGATTGAAGCACACAAGGAAAACAACCGTCGTAATCCATGCTATGAAGCCGGAAGCCGGGATTGGAGAAAAAACAGGGAGTTTATGGGATATACCTCTTCATCCGTAAATACTGCCGGAAAGAAAGAGTTCTTATATGGACGTTTCGAAGTTCGCGCCCGCATACCCGTGGCGAAAGGAGCATGGCCTGCCATCTGGACATTGGGCAGCAGTGCGGAATGGCCCTTGTGCGGTGAAATAGATATATTGGAATATTATCAGATAAAGGGCGCCCCTCATATTCTTGCCAATGCCGCATGGGGTACAGATGAACGGTATGTTGCCAAATGGAACAGCAAAGCGATTCCTTTTACTCATTTCACGGAGAAAGATGCCGGTTGGGCCTCAAAGTTTCACATCTGGCGGATGGACTGGGACGAAAAAGCTATCAAGCTCTATCTGGACGATGAGTTATTGAACGAGATTCCGTTGAGCAGCACAGTGAACGGAAGTCTTGGCAATCATACGAATCCTTTTATGACTCCGCAATACGTGTTACTGAATCTGGCTGTCGGTGGTATAAACGGCGGACCGATCGACGAAGAGGTACTGCCTATGAAGTATGAGATAGATTATGTGAGAGTATATCAGAAGAAAGACGAAATAGCCAGCGGGGAGATTTGGGAAGACAATAACGGGCGGCATATCAATGCTCACGGGGGCGGCGTGTTGTTTCACGAAGGGAGGTACTATTGGTTTGGCGAACACCGGCCGGCCAAAGGGTTCTCCACAGAGGTGGGGGTGACCTGTTACTCTTCTCCCGATTTGTGCAACTGGACTTACGAAGGGGTAGCATTACCTGTTTCCTCTGAAGAAGGAAACGACATCGAAAAGGGATGTATCATGGAACGCCCCAAAGTGATTTATAATGCGAAAACCGGCAAGTTCGTGATGTGGTTTCATCTGGAACTGAAAGGAGAGGGATATGCGGCTGCCCGTGCGGCAGTAGCTGTCAGTGATACGCCGGCCGGCCCTTACCGGTTTGTCCGTTCCTGTCGCGTCAATCCTGGGGTATATCCGCAGAACATGACAAAAGCGGAACGTAAAGCTAAGCTCGACACTAAAGATTATAAAACATGGTGGACTCCGGAATGGCGCAGAGCTGTGGAGCAGGGATTGTTTGCCAAACGGGATCTGAAGAGCGGCCAGATGTCAAGAGACATGACGCTGTTTGTGGATACGGACGGAAAAGCCTATCACATTTATTCATCGGAAGAAAATCTGACTTTGCAGATTGCAGAACTTACGGATGATTACTTGGGGCACACCGGTAGATACATTCGTCTCTTTCCGGGAGGGCACAATGAAGCGCCTGCCGTTTTCAAGAAAGAGGATACCTATTGGATGATTGCCTCCGGTTGTACCGGATGGGAACCGAATGAAGCCCGTATGTTCTCGGCGCCTTCTATCTGGGGGCCGTGGAAGCAGGAGGGAAATCCCTGTGTCGGCAAAGATGCCGGCAAGACATTCGGCGGGCAGAGTACTTTTGTATTGCCGGTTGCCGGTACGAATGATACGTTCATCTTTATGGCGGATGTATGGCGTCCGAAGAGTTTAATGGATTCACGTTATATCTGGTTGCCTGTTCGCTTCGGGGTGGATGGGAAACCCATTATCGAATGGCAGAGCCGATGGAGACTCCCCTAAGTGAATCGTGAAGTTCAGAGAAGTATACTTTTAGTGTAAATGACGTATAATTTTCCATTTTTGATGGATAAGCAGACAGACCGGAATGAAATTCCTCCCCTTTTGAAAGATAAATGGAGTCCTTTTTCTGTTATATCCCTTAAATTTGTCAAGTAGAATCAATCTTAAATAATATCATGAACATGAATAGGCTTTTTATCGGATTGCTGACAGCGATCATTGTACTGCTCCCTTGCCGGGAAATTTCGGCCAAACAAAAAAAAGAAGTGAAGGAAGTTCCCGACCGGGAAGTCTGGTGTGATGTCATGTATCGAATGGCTGCTCCGGTATTGAGTAACATGAGTCGGGGAGAGTTGCAGAAAAATATGCAGGTGGAGCTTAGCCCCACTTGGGACGGTCGCGATAAAAGGGTTACTTATATGGAGTGCTTCGGCCGTCTGATGGCTGGTTTGGCTCCCTGGCTCTCTTTGCCCGATGACGATACGACAGAAGGCAGACAGCGGAAGCAACTTCGGGAGTGGGCATTGCAGAGCTATGCGCAGGCTGTCGATCCGGCGAGTCCCGATTACCTGCTTTGGCGTAAAGAGGGTCAGCCATTGGTGGATGCCGCTTATGTGGCCGAGAGTTTCCTTCGCGGATACGATGCCCTCTGGATACCGTTGGACAGCTTGACCAAGCAGCGCTATATCACCGAGTTTACCCAACTTCGCCGGGTAGATCCTCCTTATACGAACTGGTTATTGTTTTCTTCAACCGTGGAATGCTTTCTTAAGAAAACCGGTGCTGCGAGCGATAATTACCGCATCACTTCGGCCCTTCGCAAAGTGGAAGAGTGGTACGTGGGTGACGGATGGTACTCGGATGGTCCGGAATTTGCTTTCGATTATTACAATAGCTTTGTACTTCACCCGATGTATTTCGAATGTCTGGAAGTCATGACCGATGCCGGGACTAAGGGTATATGGAACGTCGGCAAGGCGAATTACGGAAAGGCGGTGAAGCGCATGCAGCGTTTCGGCATGATTCTGGAACGGTTTATTTCTCCCGAAGGTTCATTTCCGGTATTCGGTCGCTCAATTACCTATCGTACAGGCACGTTGCAGCCATTGGCATTGCTCTCTTGGCGTCAGATGTTACCCGAAGAGCTGAGTGACGGACAGGTCCGTGCTGCCATGACGGCCGTTATTAAACGAATGTTTTCCGATAATCATAATTTTAATGAGAACGGTTTCCTGACATTGGGCTTCAACGGAAAGCAACCGAAAATTTCAGATTGGTACACCAATAACGGAAGTCTGTATATGGCTTCGCTTGCTTTCCTGCCGTTGGGCCTGCCTGCCGACCATCCGTTCTGGACGGATGCCCCGCAAAGCTGGACATCGAAAAAGGCATGGGAAGGAGAGGACTTCCCCAAAGATCATGCCTTTCATGAATAATACTTTAGTTTACAAACCTATATAAACACATTCCATGATGAACATAAACATAGTAAAAACATACGGAGTCGCTTTAACCGCTTTCTGCATCTGCTCATGCTCCGTCAATACGCAAACACAGAAAAATGAATATATTGTTCCGGGAGAGGTCTGGAACGATACGGAGGGAAATCCGGTGAATGCCCACGGTGGCGGTATCCTCTATCATGACGGCACTTACTATTGGTATGGCGAGTACAAGAAAGGAAAGACAGTCCTTCCCGACTGGGCTACTTGGGAGTGCTATCGTACGGATGTAACCGGTGTCAGTTGTTACTCTTCCACGGATTTGCTGAATTGGAAATTCGAGGGTATTGTGCTTCCTGCCGTAAAGGATGATCCGGAGCATGACCTCCATCCCTCCAAAGTATTGGAACGTCCGAAGGTGGTTTATAATAAGAAAACCGGGAAGTTCGTGATGTGGGCACACGTCGAGAGTGCCGATTATTCCAAAGCTTGTGCCGGAGTAGCCGTTTCGGACTCACCGGCGGGCGAGTTTAAGTACTTAGGAAGTTTTCGGCCGAATGATGCGATGAGCCGTGATCAGACTGTCTTTGTCGACGATGACGGCCGTGCTTATCAGTTTTATTCTTCCGAACACAACGCCACGATGTACATCAGCCTGCTGACGGACGATTATCTGAAACCGAGCGGGCGCTTTACACGTAACTTTATCGGGGAATCGCGCGAAGCTCCTGCTGTATTCAAGCAGGATGGCAAGTATTATATGCTCAGTTCCGGCTGTACCGGCTGGAATCCCAACGTAGCGGAGATAGCTGTGGCCGATTCGATTATGGGTGAATGGAGAACCATAGGCAATCCCTGCACCGGGCCGGATGCCGATAAGACTTTTTATGCGCAGAGCACTTATGTGCAACCGGTGGCCGGAAAAAAGAACGCTTATATAGCGATGTTCGATCGTTGGAAGAAGACCGATTTGGAAGATTCGCGCTATGTGTGGTTACCCATACAGATAGAAGGTGGTGTGCTGACCATACCCTGGCGTGATAAATGGAACATGGATGTTTTTGATAAATAAGAGTAGGGCGATGAAGCGTGTTCTGTTGTTTTTCTGCCTGTGGGTAGCCTGTACTGCCGTTGGCCGGTCACAGCGTCTGGTAGCGGTGGGAAAAGGGTATAGTTGCACTTCGGTCAATACGGCTGTATTTCGTAACAACTCCTTAGTGACGCATGGTGGCGAACAATACATCAGTTATTACGATCAGGATGTGGTTATCTGGTCATAGGGAAACGGAAGTTGGATTCGTCCGAGTGGACATTACATCGTTCCCAATATCGGGGGAATGTAAAGGATGCACATAATATTATCAGCATGATGGTGGATGGAGAAGGGTATCTTCATGTAGCTTTCGATCATCACGGCCATTCATTGAATTATTGCCGCAGTGTAGCTCCCCGTTCTTTGGAATTGGGCGATAAAGTACCCATGACCGGAGTCGATGAAGGCAATGTCACCTATCCGGAGTTCTATCCGTTGGCCGGTGGCGATGTTTTGTTTGTCTATCGTTCCGGATCGTCGGGGCGCGGAAACTTAGTGATGAATCGCTATTCAATAAAAGAACGTGCCTGGATGCGCGTGCAGGATGTACTGATCGATGGAGAAGATGAACGGAACGCCTACTGGCAGCTTTATGTGGACGAAGCAGGGACTATTCACCTCTCGTGGGTGTGGCGCGAAACCTGGATGGTAGAGACGAATCATGACATCTGCTATGCCCGCTCTTTCGACAACGGGGTCACTTGGTATAAGACGAGCGGGGAGAAATACGTTCTTCCCATCAGAGCTGCCAATGCCGAATATGCCTGTCGCCTGCCGCAGAACTGTGAGTTAATAAACCAGACCAGTATGAGTGCCGATGCCGCCGGAAATCCGTATATCGCTACCTATTGGCGCAGTTCGGACAGCGATGTTCCCCAATACCGCCTTGTTTGGTACGACGGACAGGCATGGCATAATCGCCGGGTAACCGACCGGAAAACCCCGTTCACGCTGAAAGGGGGAGGAACGAAAATGATTCCGATTGCCCGTCCGCGCATTGTGGTGGAAGCCGGTGAGACGTATTATGTTTTCCGGGATGAAGAGCGGGGCAGCCGGGTCTCTGTGGCTCATACTAAGGATGTGGCAACAGGGGAGTGGGCGATAACCGATCTCACGGATTTTCCGGTAGATGCCTGGGAACCTTCACATGATACGGAGTTGTGGAAACAGGAGCGGAAGCTCCATCTGTTCGTACAACGCACCCGCCAAGGAGACGGAGAACACACAGCAGAAATAGAACCTCAGATGGTCTATGTGCTCGAAACAGATTTAAGCAGTAAATAAATATAAATATGAAGAAAGTATATTTAATAGCGTTTGCGCTCTTATTGGTGGCTGGCGCTGGGTGTGGCGGCCCGAAAAAGTCTGCTGCATCGGATGAAGTGATAGGGATTATCGATAAAGTAAATAACTATTGGCAAACCAATCATCCCGAACATGGCCGCGCTTTCTGGGATAACGCCGCCTACCATACGGGAAATATGGAGGTATATTCCCTCACCGGCAATCCGGAGTATCTGAAATACTCGGAAAGCTGGGCCGAGCACAACCAGTGGAAAGGGGCTAAGTCCGACAATAAGGATGAGTGGAAATACAGTTATGGAGAGAGTGACGACTACGTTCTTTTCGGCGATTATCAGGTCTGTTTCCAGACCTATGCCGACCTTTATACTATCACTCCCGATGAACATAAGATAGCCCGTGCCCGCGAAGTGATGGAATATCAGATGAGTACGCCGAATCATGATTACTGGTGGTGGGCCGACGGGGTGTATATGGTGATGCCCGTCATGACGAAGATGTATAATATTACCGGAAATTCTCTTTATCTGGAGAAGCTACATGAATATCTGGCTTATGCGGACAGCATCATGTACGATGAGGAAGCGGGGCTTTATTATCGTGACGGAAAATATGTCTATCCGAAACATAAGACGATGAATGGCAAGAAAGACTTCTGGGCCCGTGGAGACGGCTGGGTATTGGCCGGATTGGCAAAAGTGCTTAAAGAACTGCCACAATCCGATCCATACCGGCAGGAATACATCGACCGTTTTTGCACATTGTCCAAATCGGTGGCTGCCTGCCAGCAACCCGAAGGATACTGGACGCGCAGCATGCTCGACTCCGAACATGCTCCAGGACCGGAAACCAGCGGAACGGCTTTCTTTACCTATGGTTTGTTGTGGGGAATGAATAATGGATTTCTGGATAAAGCCACTTATCAACCGATCGTGGAAAGAGCATGGAAATACTTGACGGAAGTGGCGTTACAGCCGGACGGAAAAGTAGGATATGTGCAGCCTATCGGCGAAAAAGCCATTCCCGGACAGGTGGTCGATGCCAATTCTACTTCCAACTTTGGAGTCGGAGCATTTCTGCTGGCGGCTTGTGAGATGTATCGGTTCCTGAAATAGAAAAACAGAACTGTATTTTAGCCTGAATAATTTATGGTCAGTAGTTAAGTAGTCAAGTAGTTAAGGGAAATGCATCAGACAAGCCATTCCTACTTAACTACTTACTACTTGACTACTTGTTGTTTAACTGCTTAATACTTGACTACTTGACGCTGTATATGAATCATTCAGGTTAAATACCTTTGTTGACTAATAAGTAATAGACTAATGCCCAATCCTGATCGTTCGCATAAGTGTCGTAGAACTGAGCTTTTATTCCATTAATTTTATAAGGATACATATAAGCACAAGAGGCTTTTCCATCTTCAAAGAAGAGGCAAAGATTGTTTCTTACTATATTCTCCGCACGTTTTTGATAGGAGTCGTCACCAGTACATAAGGCATAATAGTGATATACAGCTCCGGTTATTGTGCTCCAATAATGGGGGAAGGTATCACCAAACATTTCTTGCTTTCCAAACCAGTAGCCATCCCAGTGACGAATAGCAACTTCGTTCAAATGATAGCTCGGCTGAAAACCATTAAAAGATTCTAATACAGGCATTTGGCGTTTTACCTCATCTAAATACTTACGGATACCTGTTTCCAGATAAAGTTGTGCTAAAAATTGGATAGCAGGTGCAACAATGCTCTGCTCGTAATTCACTTCGTGTGCCGGATAATTCAGGCCATTATCAACGAATACATCGCCTGTCTTAATGAAATCTTTCAGTAGTTGCTTATATTCTTTATTCATTCCGGCGTCTTTTAAGGCATTCAATCCGGATTGTACAGGAATTCCAATCGCATAAAAGCCGTATCCAAACTGTCTGAACATGGCTTGAAGGGTTTGATAGCCATCTTTTGCAAATTGCTTGTCTTCCGTTATTTTGTACATATGGAAATAAAATTCCGCTATCCACATGTAGTTATAGCCACGATTGCGATTCTTTTGGTCTACGCTTGAGTAAGTTGTGTAATCTTCGGTTTGCAGGCGTTCCCGTATGAACTTGGCATATTGTAGCAGAGACATTTTTAGTGTTGTATCTTTTGTCAGTAGGCATTGTTTAGCTAATAGAACCCCCATTCCGTTGCGTTCAGCACCTTCATCGCGGTCCACTGGATTACAATTCGGCGTATCGTTCAGATATATGCTGTCTCCTTCGTTGTCATACACCATATAAGCACCGTCCCGAAGATCGGCAGAATCATGCAGTTGTTGATTGGTACGGATAAAATCAATGCGTTTTCGAATTAATTCGTCCGCATTATTGATGACAAGGCAATTGGCATGAGTCTGTTTATTACCGTCGTAGTAGAAATCGAAGCGCACTTCACCTGTTTGTTGCATCGGAAGTTCCACTACATAGATATTATCTTCTTGTTTTATTGATACGGGTATCCCATTCATTTTTGCCGTACAGTTTTTTAATATTTGGGAGCTATGAAGTTCTACACGGGCAATTTCTCCTTTTTCAAGAACATATTTATTGCATGAGACGAGTACATTGCCTCGTTCCAATAATTTATTACGGAAATCTTCATTCCCGTTGTGAGAGAAAATATTCCATTCTAACGTATAACTTTCTCCGGGTTTTAATTGGATGTCCGGCAGGTTCAGGGCAAAAATACCTCGCGTGTGTGAGTTTGCTTTTTCGAGTCCCCGCTCCCAAATTTCATAGCTTTTAACAGCACCTTGAGTTACCACCAATCCTAAATGGGGCGCAAAAGCTCCCATACGGAGTGCATTGACATAAGCAGCATTTTCTCCCTCCCAAATGTGTACGTTGGTGCGGGAATTAATACATTGTTGTGCACTGGGATAATTGTCGTTAAAGGGGGTATAGATGCCCATATCATGGACATAAATAGTTTTTTTCCCTCTATTGGTAAAAGTATATCTTTCTACCAATCCATTGTTATCTAATGTTCTTTTAACTCTAATTTGTACATCTCCTTCACGATAGGTCACTTCCATGCCATCGGCATTGATTTCCGAAGGGATTTCCCATTCTTTTTTTATGCTTATTCTATCTTTGGTGATGGTGAAATAACCTAATCCCCAGCCATAATTTTCTTTTATCCAGGGATATTGCGTACCGTCAGTCTTTACCAACCAATTCATATTGTATTTATCGCCTTTAATTCTCAATTCGCTGAGAGCACCGGTAAGAGGAGATGTTTTTAATTCAATGGAAAAATCTTCAGCCAATAAAAGGTCTGAAATTCCTAACATTACTATCAGGATTCCGAAATTCTTTACTAATTGTTTTCTCATGATGTCGGTTTGTTCAAATTCCACCTTAATAAATAATAATTAAGAGGATAGGTTTATGTATTTATTTGTTTTTTTAGAGCCTGTTTAAATTTTGCTCAGTATTATTTTGAGAG
>NZ_HF991030.1:0-716 GCF_000432295.1 Bacteroides sp. CAG:189 | reverse complement strand
CATTTCCCCTTCCTGTCAATATTTGTCACAAGGCTTCTTCCTTTCTCCATCCTGAAAGGCTCCTTTTCTCTATTGAAAAATAGATACATCCGTCTTCTTTCTTAATGTGCTGTTTACCAACCTCTTGCCTTTTCTTCTTTTTTCCCGTAGAGAATCTCCCCGTTCCTCTACGAGTCTCCCTTCCTTCCTCTACGGGTTTCCGTCCTTTTCCCGTAGAGTCTTCCTTCCCTTGTTTCTAATCCGTTACATCCCCCTCTTTCCTCCCTTCCTTTCCCTTTCTCCTTGTGTAATGATAAATGCTTCTCCATGCGGCAACGGATTCTTTTCCATAAACCTTCCCTCCCTTTCAATCCGTTTCTTTCTTCTCCATCCCCTTTTTTCTTTCATTTTTCCCTTTTCACGCGCGTATATATATTATAATGTGTAGCCCTTTTTCCCTTCCTTTCCCTTCCTCTGTTTTTATGTTCTACAACATGTTTCATAATCAGCCCCTTACATATTTATTTTCATTTTATTCAAAAATAAACGTTGAAATCTTTTGCTTGTATCGTAAAAAGGCCTACTTTTGCATCCGCTTAGCTGAAGAGCCTGAGCCTGTTTCTTTGACATATTGAAAGCGCATTCTCCAAGTTAACGGTTTAAACAAAAAAACTCCCTGAAAGTTTTGGAAGTAAAACAATAAATTCGTTATCTTTGCAGTCCGGTTCGCAAAAAAA
>NZ_HF991029.1:0-3440 GCF_000432295.1 Bacteroides sp. CAG:189 | reverse complement strand
TGGTACCACCTACCTATTACACACACAAACAAATTAAATTATATACTTAAGAAACACCTAAAAAAAAAGATATAATAGTAATGTAAAATCAACTATCAATAGATGACATACCTATTAACAATATATGTAACAGCACATTACATATATTGATATATTCTATTCATAAAAGCCAATAGTTACACATAGAAAAATAATTTATCCACATACCTAAAGAAGATAATCCCGAACTTTGCCTAAAAATAAAATAGACAAGTAGTTTATGAAACGAATCATTACTTTATTTTCGATACTAATCATAGTAGCAGCGTTAATCAGCGATCTTCATGCCCAGACAACTCCAGCTTTCCCGGGTGCAGAAGGCTTTGCTCGTTATACCACCACCGGAGGGCGTGGCGGTAGTGTATATCATGTCACGAATCTAAACGACAGCGGTTCCGGCTCGCTTCGCGAAGGATTGAAAAGCGGTAACCGTATTATCGTATTCGATGTATCCGGAACTATTGCATTAAAAAGTACACTTGAAATAAAAAACGGAAACATAACAATTGCCGGCCAAACAGCTCCAGGAGATGGCATCTGCATCAAAAACTACTCAGTTGTAATTAAAGCGAGCAATGTTATTATCCGATTTATCCGTTGCCGGATGGGAGACGAAGAGCAAACGGAAGACGATGCTATGTGGGGACGCAATCAAAGTAATGTAATCATTGACCATTGTACGATGAGTTGGAGTACAGATGAATGCTCTTCTTTTTACGGAAATAAAAATTTCACAATGCAATGGTGTATCCTGAGTGAAAGCCTAACCAATTCCGTACATGGAAAAGGTAGCCACGGATATGGCGGCATCTGGGGAGGTGAAGGTGCTACTTTTCATCACAATTTATTAGCACATCATAAAAGTCGTACCCCCAGACTTTGCGGAAGCCGTTATACAGGAAGACCCGATGATGAAATGGTCGATTTGCGCAATAATGTATTTTATAATTGGGGACCGACTAATGGCGGATATGCCGGAGAAGGAGGTAATTATAATTTTATCAACAACTATTATAAACCAGGACCTTCAACTGCAACTAAAGAAGGTATCACCTATCGCATTTTTTCACCAAACGCAGATGATGGGAAATACGTAAACGAAGCTGGTGTTTGGGGAAAATTCTATGTATCAGGAAATTATTTTGATGACACTTGTTCTAAGCTGAGTAGCAAATCTAAAGCCAATATCGCTAAAACAAATGCAGACAATTGGGTTGGAATCCATCCGGATACCGGTAATGCCCCATTACCCGGAGGGAGTATTGAAAACATCAAAAGTGTAACAGAATTTGAAGCTGCCCCTACTACTACCCATACAGCAATAGAAACATACGAAAAAGTGTTAACCTATGTCGGAGCAAGCTTGAAACGCGACGTGATAGACACTCGTATCATGTCTGATGTACGCAGTGGCGGTTACACTTTTGAAGGTTCCAATAAAAGCACTAACGGACTCATCGACTCTCAGACCAATTGTGAAGGTTATATCACCTATAACTCAGAAAGCAAACCTACAGACAGTAACAATGACGGAATTCCCGATGAATGGGCCAATAAATATCTGCCTCAAGGTAAAACATACAAAGATATTGATGAAGAAACCGGATATTGTTATCTTGAACTATATATCAACAGCTTGGTAGACGAACTGATGAAAGCCGGATATGAAAACGCAGAGTTTTCTCCGAGCAAAGACGATTTCGGTTTAAAAGGATCACCTACAGGTATCGGAGAAACGAGCACTTCTTCAAATCTGTCTCTACATAAAGAAGGTAATAAGATTGTTATTTTAGGATTAGAGGGTAAAAGCGTTATTGAAGTTTATGATTTGATGGGGCGACTGCTGAGTTCGCAAACAAACTACAACCCCAAACAGGAAATCACCCTCCTGCAACCTGTGATTATCAGAGTAACCGACACTCAACAAACAAAAAGTTTCAAAGTCCTTTAACAAAAGGACTTTTTTTTTAATGATGGGACATCCCTAAATACATCCCGATAAAATAAGGTATAAGCCAAATACACCACACAAAAATACTGAAACGATTAAAATGTGCTTTTGCAGTAAGAGAACCTCTCGTATAAGTCCAAATAGCCCACATCGCATGTATCAGCATCAGTAAAATGGCAATCACACCGGTCACCGTATGTATTTCATCATGAAGATGGGTCATATGCGCGATACTCTTCATTAATCCCGTTCCTACTGCATCACACACCAATCCGGAAAGAAAAAAGAGAATGTGCCAGAATTTCAATTTTCCCTGCACATGCTCTCCCCATACTCCAATAGTATAAAATATCAAAGCACCCGTTATCACACAAATGGCTGCTATCAAATAATGCATATCTACTTGGTCGAACTCCATAATCATAAATTTTATCAAAGAACAAACTGTCCGGTGAATAGTTCAATCCCAAAATGTAATCTCCACATTACAATAAGCGAACTCCCTCCCTCCTATTTTATTCTTTTCATAAAAAAGTAATAAAAGCCGATTTGCAAAAACCAATAAAACGAGTACCTTTGCGTGCAATTTGAGAATAGTGACTACGTATTTTTAATTATATTACTTAAAAAAGAGCTAATTATGACTTATTCACACGAAGTGGAACACATGTGTGTTGTAAAGAAGGGTCCTAACCACGGACCGGCTCCCATACCCGAAGAAGGAAAATGGGTAAAATCAAAAGAAATCGTTGATATTTCAGGTCTGACACATGGTGTTGGTTGGTGTGCTCCTCAGCAGGGTGCTTGTAAACTTACTCTGAACGTAAAAGAAGGTGTCATCCAGGAAGCTCTGGTTGAAACTATCGGATGTTCGGGTATGACTCACTCGGCTGCTATGGCTGCAGAAATTCTTCCGGGTAAAACAATCCTCGAAGCATTGAATACCGACCTTGTTTGCGACGCTATCAACACTGCTATGCGCGAACTTTTCTTACAGATTGTTTACGGACGTACTCAGTCGGCTTTCTCAGAAGGCGGTCTGATCATCGGTGCCGGTCTGGAAGATTTAGGTAAAGGTCTGCGTAGCCAAGTAGGTACACTGTACGGTACTTTAGCTAAAGGTCCTCGTTATCTTGAAATGGCAGAAGGCTATATCAAGAACATCTTCTTGGACAAAAACGATGAGATCTGCGGATACGAATTCGTACACATGGGTAAGTTCATGGACGAAATCAAAAAAGGAACCGATGCTAACGAAGCTTTGAAAAAAGTAACCGGCACATACGGACGCGTAACAGCAGAACAGGGAGCAGTTAAACATATTGATCCACGTCACGAATAATATAAGGAGGAAAGAAATTATGATTAGAGAAGTAAAATTTGAAAGTCAAGACCGTCGTATCAAAGGTATCATCGAAGCTTTGAACGCTAACGGCATCAAAGACATCGA
>NZ_HF991028.1:0-13105 GCF_000432295.1 Bacteroides sp. CAG:189 | reverse complement strand
TTTAGAGTGGTCATTTTAGTTTTGACACACCCTCCATTTGCAAGATACCTCCTTGCTATTCGTCTGATTTCTTAGTATGCGAAAATCGGATATTTCTCCATGGTCTTATTGACACGTGCACGCACCTGTGCAATCACTTCTTCATTATCCACATTGGAAAGCACTGTTTCGATCATCTCGGCAATGTCGAGCATCAGATCTTCTTTCGCACCACGGGTTGTGATGGCAGGAGTACCCAGACGGATACCCGAAGTCTGGAATGCCGAACGGCTGTCGAACGGAACCATGTTCTTGTTCACTGTAATATCGGCAGATACCAATGCTTTTTCCGCTACTTTACCTGTCAGGTCAGGGTATTTGGAGCGCAGGTCTACCAGCATGGAGTGATTGTCCGTACCACCGGAAACGATTGTAAAGCCGCGATCAATCAGGGCCTGTGCCAATACGGCGGCATTTTTCTGTACTTGTTTCTGATACTCCTTGTATTCCGGTTGCAGGCATTCGCCGAAAGCCACGGCTTTTGCAGCGATAACGTGTTCCAACGGACCACCCTGGATGCCGGGGAATACGGCAGAATCAAGCAATTGAGACATCATTTTGATCTCTCCTTTCGGGGTTTTCTTTCCCCATGGGTTGGGGAAGTCTTTTCCCATCATGATAACGCCGCCACGAGGACCGCGAAGTGTTTTATGTGTAGTTGAAGTGACGATGTGCGCATATTTTACCGGATTGTCGAGGAGCCCGGCGGCAATCAGCCCGGCCGGATGCGCCATGTCGATCATAAGAATGGCGCCCACTTTATCTGCAATTTCACGCATGCGTTTGTAATCCCATTCGCGAGAGTATGCCGAACCGCCGCCGATAATCATTTTCGGACGTTCGCGCAGGGCAACTTCCTCCATCTGATCGTAGTCTACACGGCCGGTTTCCTGATTAAGATTATATTCGCATGGAGTATAGATGATACCGGAAGTATTTACCAGCGAACCGTGAGAAAGGTGTCCGCCGTGTGCCAGGTTCAATCCCATAAATTTATCTCCCGGATTCAAAACGGCAAGGAACACGGCTGCATTGGCCTGTGCGCCGGAGTGTGGCTGTACATTGGCCCATTCGGCGCCAAAAATCTGCTTCAACCGGTCGATAGCGATCTGTTCGCTCTGGTCTACCACCTCGCAACCGCCGTAGTAACGCTTGCCGGGATAGCCTTCGGCATATTTATTGGTAAGGCAGGAGCCCATTGCCTCCATTACCTGGTCACTCACAAAGTTTTCTGATGCGATCAGCTCGATGCCTTTGAGCTGACGTTGATGCTCTTTTTCGATAATATCGAAAATTAAATCGTCTCTTTTCATTCTGGTTTATAATAAAAATAAGTTTCTTAATGCGAGATTCTTTATTAAGCGCACAAATTTATGGAAAAAGAATGATAATCCGACAAAAATATCCAGATTTATCTATTAAAATATCACCCCGAGCGAGAAACTGAGTACCTGATCGCGCCGCCGGAAGGTGATATTGCTTACTCCTGTACTTCCATCGGAATTGATATTGTCGTAGGTCACCGATTTGGAAATGTTGTGCAACCCTTGTTCATATCGGAAATCAAAAAAGATACGCGAGATGTTGACTCCCACACCGATCACCGCGCTTATGTTAAAAGGATAAAGCCGTTCATCGATACCCTTCTGGTCAAAGTTCTCAAAAGTGATTTCGTTCTTCTTTCCCCAGATGTAGCGCAGTTTGGGGCCGGCAAAAATGGACATGCCGTACGGCCCGTTCTTCACCACATTATAACCGTATAGCACCGGGAAATCGACGCTGTGTATCATCGAAATAACCGATGCATAGTCGGGTTCTATATCCGGGTGGTGCGACCCTAATTTATCAAACGTTATTTCGCATTTACTGACGTTGTAGGATACTTCGGGCTGTATGAAGTGCTTCTTCATATTGATGCGCATGAAAAGCGCGCCGAAATAGCCGACTCTGTAATTGTTCTGAATTTCGTCGATCGTGACGTCTTGAATCTTAAAATCCGACACCAGAAACATAGAGGCATTGAAGCCGGCTTTCACCCCGATATTGAATTTACTGTTATTGGGACGCTCGATGATATCCTGCATGTTTCTTTGTGCAAAGGCAGGCCACACGCCGGCAATACCGCATATCCATATCGCCACCGCCCTGCAGAGCTGCAAAGCCGGGCGTCGCTTCAGATGCATGCCGCCTTTACGGTTTTCTTTTTTTCTGATTGGCATATCGGTATTGGTTATTCAGTTAATTAATCCGGTTGATTGCCCGGTTTGGTTATTCAGTTTAAATGGTCCGTTTTTTGATTCAATCATCTCTTTTTCTCTACACTCCAGCCGAACTTTCCTATTTTATTGCCCAGTTCGTAATAGCCGCCATGGACATACACCAACGGGTTGGCCTCTGCCAGTTCGAGCTTGCCGGTTTCGGCATTCAGGTGCCGTTCGTCTGCACGCACGTTCACCACATCGGCTATAAACATATCATGCGACCCTAAAGACAGGATTTCTTTCACCCGGCATTCGATACAAAGCGGCGATTCTTCAATAAGCGGCGCACCCACCACGGTCGATTTGCCCGGTGTCAGCCCCATCTCTTCAAACTTATGGTAATCGCGTCCGGAACGTACCCCGCACCAGTCGGTGGGAAAGGCCATATCCGCCGTTGTCAGGTTAATGACAAATTCCATATTCTTCTTTATAATAGAATGAGAGTGGCGTTCTGGGCGTACGGATATATAACACATGGGCGGGTTCGTACAAATCGTTCCCGTCCATGCCACCGTAATAATGTTGTATTCACTCTCATCGTTTCCGCAACTCACCATAACGGCAGGCAACGGATAAATCATTGTTCCCGGTTTCCAGTCGACACGCATACATTAAATGGGATTTACGAAATTTACGATTGGACGATTTACGATTTACGATTGATGAATCATGCCTCTATCACAATTGGAGTAAATGACAAAAGGAGTAATCCCAATCGTAAATCGTAAATCGTCTAATCGTAAATCCTTAAATGATCGTAAACTCTTCTCTTTTCTGTTCTTTCTCGCAATAATGGCATTTCACGATGCAATTGTCCTTGTCCACCACATGAAAAAGGGTAGCCATCGGCTCGTTGTTGGTAATGCATTTCGGATTTGCACATTTGATGATCGCCTTCAGTTCATCCGGCATTTGCACCTCTCTCTTTTCCACGACTTCATAGTCGCGGATAATGTTCAGTTTCACATGCGGAGCCACTACCGAGATACGGTTGATCTCTTCGTCACAGAAAAACTTACCGGCAATCTTTATGATCCCCTTTCTTCCCAGTTTCTTGCTTTCAAGATTAAAGCCGATTGTGATATTGTTCGTCATATGTTCCAATCCGAGCAATCGCACTATCGTAAACAGCTTTTCACTGGGGATATGGTCGATAACTGTCCCGTCTCTGAGGGCAGCCACTTGCAGGGCCTGTTTATTCTCGTTCATAACTTATATCTTCTTTTTTTTGATTCATGGCAGCAAGGCCTCCCTCGTTGCCAGTCACCTTTCACTAATTCTCTTGTCGCTAATCGCTTGTCACTAATTCACTTGTCACTGTTCATCACCTCTTCCAGCGTGATGCCCAGTACATCGCAAAGAATGGCCTCACGGGCATACAACCCGTTTTGTGCCTGCTGGAAATAATAGGCTTTGGGGCTTTCGTCCACATCATAGGCAATCTCGTTGACACGGGGCAACGGATGCAGGATGCGGAGGTTCGGCCGTGTGTTTTCGAGCATCCGGGCGCGAAGGATATACACGTTTTTCACCCGTTCGTATTCCATGAGATCGGTGAAACGTTCGCGTTGTACACGGGTCATATACAAGATATCCGCTTCGGCAATCGTCTCTTCCGTAAAGTCGGTATGCTCCACATATTTTATATCGTGCTCTTTGCAATAAATCTTGTATTCTTCCGGCATTTTCAGTTCATCGGGAGCGATAAAATGGAAAGTCGGATTGAAGTGGCGCATGGCCATCAGCAGTGAATGAACGGTACGTCCGTACTTGAGGTCGCCCACCAGATAAATATTCAGATTCTCGAGCGTTCCCTGCGTTTTGTAGATGGAGTAGAGGTCGAGCATCGTTTGCGAGGGGTGCTGGTTGGCACCGTCACCGGCATTTACGATCGGAATCGCCGTCACCTCGCTGGCATATCGCGCCGCCCCTTCCAAATAGTGCCGCATCACGATGATATCGGCATAATTACTTACCATTTTGATGGTATCTTTCAGCGTTTCCCCTTTAGACGAGCTGGTGGCTTTGGGGTCAGTGAAACCGATAACACGTGCACCGAGCCGGTTGGCCGCTGTTTCAAAACTCAGACGGGTGCGGGTGGAGGGTTCGAAGAACAGGGTTGCCACTACTTTGCCTTCGAGCAGCCGGCGGTTGGGATGTTGTTCAAATTGCTTCGCCATTTCGAGCATATAGAGAATTTTCTCTTTCGAATGTTCGGCAATGGTTACTAAACTTCTGTTTTCCATTCTGTTATCTTTAATATTGATAGAACTTGTTTTCAGACTGTAAAGATAGAGATAAAATGCGGCATCCACAACAAAATAAAAAGCAAAGTTATGCTTTTTTTCTGCCGGCGATGGTCTCTTGGCCGTGCCACAAGGAATTGGTAATGATCCATGCCGGACCGATGCGTTTCTTTTCATGACTTTTCTGTTTTTTGGCTGCATTGATTGATGCGGCAAATATAGGGTGCTTTTTCATCGATGCTGTTATTGATTTCGATAACAAATAAAAAACGGCTCGCACGCACTCTTTCTTGAGAGAGAGTTATTTATATTCTTCTCTTCTCTTCTTTACGCGCGTTTCGCGCGAGCGCGTTAGTGAACCAAAACAACATTGAGTGTCAGCAAGTTATGCAAACAGCTCGAGGGCAAATCCTTAGAGACTACCCCCTCGTTGATCGCGTTTCTCCTCGCAAATGCCTCGAACTTGCGAGGAGAAACACTGTAAAAACAACCGGAATTCCGCTTGATAATCGTAGGGAATTTATCGTTTTTTTCTTCTCAAATTTGCATACTTCAACATCCGGTTTGGCAATCCGCCGTATTTCCATAAGCACATTATTCGCACTCTCCGGACACAGCGCTTAAAGTAATCATGCACCGTCCTTAAAACCGATATGCACCGTACCCGGAGCTTCGATGCATCATCCTTGAAAGCAGTATGCACCGTCCTTGCGTTTTCCCGTCCGAAAGGTATCCTGCCATCCTGTATATTTCTCCGTGCGGAAGCATCACTTTTTTTTGCGCATTCGCTAAATTATGACTAACTTTGCACATTCAATAACCAGATAATTCGTAATCAGACATAATGATAAAAAAAATAATAAAATTCCTCTGGATTTTTCTTGTAATAATAGTTTTGCTCTGTGTGGGTATTTTCACCTCTATTTCCAACGGCTGGATCGGCTATATGCCTCCCGTGGAAGAACTTGAGAATCCGGATTATAAATTTGCCGCCGAGATATTTTCGGAAGACGGGAAGGTGCTCGGCACATTCTCATTGCAAAAGAACAATCGCGTTTACAGCAGTTATGCCGATCTGTCACCTGCCATCATCCATGCGCTGATCGCTACCGAAGACGTGCGCTTCACCGAGCATTCGGGCATCGATGCCAAAGCGCTTTTCCGCGCGCTGGTGAAACGCGGCATCTTGTTGCAGAAAAGCGCCGGTGGCGGCAGCACGCTCTCGCAGCAGCTTGCCAAACAGCTCTTCACGGAAAAAGTGGCGAGCAACACCCTCCAGCGCCTGCTTCAAAAACCGATCGAATGGGTGATTGCCGTAAAGCTGGAACGTTACTACACCAAAGAGGAAATCCTGACCATGTATCTCAACAAGTTCGACTTTCTGAATAATGCGGTCGGCATCAAGACGGCCTCCCAGACCTACTTTGGCTGCGAACCGAAAGACCTGAAAATCGAAGAAGCCGCCATGCTGGTAGGCATGTGCCAGAATCCGTCTCTATACAATCCGGTATTCCGGAACGAAAAGATACGCAAAAATGCCTTGGGACGCCGAAACGTAGTACTCGGCCAAATAGAAAAGGCCGGATTCATCACTGCCGCAGAACGTGATTCATTGCAGGCATTGCCATTAAAACTGACTTACAACCGGGTGGATCACAAAGAGGGCCTTGCCACTTACTTCCGCGAATACCTGCGTGGAGTGATGACCGCCAATAAACCGGACAAGAGCAACTACCGGGGATGGCAGATGCAAAAATTCTATGAAGATTCGCTTGATTGGGAAACCAACCCTCTGTACGGATGGTGTGCCAAAAACCGGAAAAAAGACGGTTCGAACTACAATATCTACACAGACGGACTGAAGATTTATACAACCATCGATTCGCGCATGCAAAAGTATGCGGAGGATGCGGTGGAGGAGCACTTGAAAGAGTTGCAGGCACAATTCTTCAAAGAGAAAAAAGGACGCTCAAAAGCCCCGTACAGCAACAATCTGACACAGGCGCAGGTAGACGAAATCCTGCAAAGGACCTTAAAGCAAACAGACCGTTACCGCTTGATGAAAAAGGCGGGAGCTTCGGAAGCGGAGATCAAAAAGGCATTCGATACGCCCGAAGAGATGTCCGTATTCAGTTGGACCGGTGAAAAAGATACCCTGATGACTCCGATGGATTCCATTAAATATTACAAACATTTCCTACGTGCCGGCTTCATGTCGATGAATCCGTTCAACGGGCATGTGAAAGCCTACGTCGGTGGCCCCAACTATACTTATTTCCAATATGACATGGCCATGGTAGGCCGTCGCCAGGTGGGTTCTACGATCAAGCCGTATCTCTACGCATATGCCATGGAAAACGGTTTCTCACCCTGCGACGAAACCCGTCATGTGGAACAGACCTTACTGGATGAAAACGGTATTCCCTGGACGCCGCGCAACAGTACCAAGAAACGTTACGGCGAGCTCGTCACACTGAAATGGGGATTGGCTAATTCCAGCAACTGGGTATCTGCATATCTGATGAGTAAACTGAATCCGTATGCAATGGTCCGTCTGATCCACAGTTTCGGTGTCCGCAACAAAGAGATCATGCCGACCGTGTCGCTTGCTCTCGGCCCATGCGAAATTTCAGTAGGGGAGATGGTGAGTGCATACACCGCATTTGCCAACAAGGGTATCCGTGTAGCCCCTCTGTTCGTTACCCGCATCGAAGACAGCGAGGGTAATGTGCTTGCTACTTTCTCTCCGCAAATGGAAGAGGTCATCAGTGCATCGAGCGCATACAAAATGCTGGTGATGCTTCGTGCCGTTATCAACGAAGGAACCGGTGGACGTGTACGCAGCCGCTACGGCATCACAGCCGATATGGGCGGTAAGACGGGAACTACCAATTCCAATTCCGACGGTTGGTTTATGGGATTCATTCCCTCTCTGGTGTCCGGCTGCTGGGTAGGAGGTGAGGAACGTGATATCCATTTCGACACCATGACCTACGGACAGGGTGCTTCTTTGGCATTGCCGATTTGGGCCAAATACATGAACAAGGTATTTGCCGACCCTACTTTGGGATACGATCCGACAGAGGAATTCCAACTGCCCGAGGGTTTTGATCCTTGTGCCGGTTCGGAAGTAGGATATGACGATTCCGGTGATACGGGACTTGACGATCTTTTTAATTGATTCTGCTTTGAGTGCTTGTCTCATATGTATCGGCAGTAATGATCACCGGAAGGAGAACCTTCTTCTGGCACGTCAAAATTTGTATGCTCTGTTTCCTTCCATCTACTTTGCAACAGAAATGGAGACAGAGCCGCTATATTTAAAGAATACCGCGCGCTTCTCCAATCAAGTGGCCTTGTTTGTCACTGCAATGGAAAAAGAAGCCGTCGTGAATGCACTGAAAGAAATCGAAATAAAAGCCGGACGCCGCCCCGAAGATAAGACGGCAGAAAAAATTCCTCTGGATATAGACTTGTTGGTGTATGGCAATGAAATACTGAAGCCGAAAGATCTGAGACGGGAGTATATCCAGAAAGGAGTGGAAGAATTGGGCACTCTCTTGGCAAGAGAGGAAGTAGGAGAGTAGTCTCAAGAGAGTAGTCAAGTAGTTAAGTAGTCAAGTAGTAAGTAGATGAATAGTAATAAGTAGCCAAGAGAGTAGTTAAGTAATCAAGTAGTTAAGTAGTAAGTAGATGAATAGTAATAAGTAGTCAAGCAGATAAGCAGTAAGTAGATGATCTTCAGTCAAATAATCCGGTAGAAAGTAGACAAATGGTTGAAATAATTCAAGCCGTTAAATAGATATCTCATAGAATGAATCTATCCTACTTAACTACTCTGACTACTTAACTACTTGACTACTAAATAACATAAAGATATGAAATTTTTAGGAATCATTCCTGCCCGTTATGCCTCTACGCGGTTTCCGGCAAAGCCATTGGCTATGCTTGGAGGGAAAACCGTGATACAACGTGTGTACGAGCAGGTGGCCGGTGTGCTTGACGACGCATACGTGGCCACAGACGATGAACGTATCGAAGCTGCCGTAAAAGTATTCGGCGGAAAAGTAGTGATGACATCCGTGCACCACAAAAGCGGAACAGACCGTTGCTACGAAGCAATGGTAAAGATAGGACAGGGGTTCGATGTAATAGTCAACATACAAGGAGACGAACCTTTTATCCAGCCGTCGCAACTGCATGCCATAAAAGCCTGTTTTGACGATGCCGCCACACAGATCGCCACATTGGTAAAACCATTCAGTGCGGATGCCCCGTTGGAGGCTCTGGAAAATGCCAACTCCCCGAAAGTAGTGGTCAGTGCCAATTGGAATGCCTTGTATTTCAGCCGTTCAGTCATACCCTACCTGCGTGGTGTGGATAAATCGGAATGGCTTCGCCGCCATACTTTCTACAAGCATATCGGACTTTACGCTTACCGTGCGGAAGTATTGAAAGAGATCACTTCTCTTCCGCAATCCTCTTTGGAACTGGCGGAATCTTTGGAACAACTCCGTTGGCTGGAGAATGGCTATACGATCAAGGTAGGCATCAGCGAAGTGGAAACGATCGGTATCGACACCCCCGAAGACCTCGCACGCGCGGAAGCATTCCTGAAAACCGAAAAATAATCTGACAAACCAATGATAAACAGATCACTGCAACCCGAGATACAGGACCTGGACAATCTGACTGTCCCGCTTCCCCGACGGACCACACTCTCCAACGGCATACCTCTTGCCATAATCGATGCCGGAGAGCAGGACGTGGTTCGTATGGATATTCTTTTTGCCGGTGGCAGATGGCAACAGGCACACAAGCTGCAAGCCCTTTTCACCAACCGGATACTTCGCGAAGGATCACGGAAATACACCGCCGCCGATATTGCGGAAAAACTGGATTATTATGGAGCATGGCTGGAGTTGTCGAGTTCTTCCGAGTATGCCTATATCACCCTGTATTCCCTGAACAAATATTTTGCAGAAACACTCGAAATAATAGAATCGATCCTCAAGGAACCCACTTTCCCGGAAAAAGAGCTGAATACCGTGCTGGATGCCAATATCCAGCAATTCCTCGTCAATTCGTCCAAAGTGGATTTCCTTGCCCAGAGAAGCCTGCTGAAGACATTGTATGGCCCCGGGCATCCTTGCGGGCGGCTGATTGAAGAGACGGATTACCGGCTGGTAACCCCCGACATGCTCCGCGAATTTTATAATGAATATTACCATTCGGACAATTGCGCCGTTTTCTTATCCGGAAAAATCACGGATGAAATCATCCGCCGGGTAGAATCCGCTTTCGATGCTCCTTTCGGCAACCGGCAGCATTCTTTTATTAAGAAAGAATATACGATCTCCACTTCTACAGAAAAACGGATATTCACGGAACAGGACGATGCCTTGCAAAGTGCCGTCAAATTAGGAACCGTCACCATCCCCCGGCAACACCCCGATTACTTGAAACTACGGGTATTGATGACTCTCTTCGGCGGATATTTCGGCAGCCGCCTGATGTCTAATATCCGGGAAGACAAGGGATACACCTACGGCATCTCGGCCGGTACCATGTTCTATCCCGATAGCGGTATTCTGCTTATCAGCACGGAAACGGACAATGAATACGTCGAACCTCTGATTCGTGAAATCTACCATGAAATAGACAAGTTGCATACCGGAACGGTATCGGAAGCCGAGCTGTCCATGGTCCGCAATTATATGTTGGGGGAAATGTGCCGCAACTACGAATCGCCTTTCTCATTGGCAGATGCCTGGATGTTTATCCATACCTCCGGACTGGACGATGCTTATTTCACCCGTTCGCTGCAGGCCGTCAAGGAGGTCACACCCGAAGAGATCAGAGAACTGGCCAATCGCTATTTGTGCAAAGAGACATTAAAAGAGGTCATAGCTGGTAAAAAGTTATCATAAAAAGGTAGCAAAGTCGCATGTTTTGGTTGATAAATCGTATCTTTGTACACAACACATGTAATCTGTAAACAGTAATTTGTATAAATCAATGAAATATCTATATACTGCACTCATATTGGTTTTTCTCTCTCAAGAAGGCGCTGTGGCGCAAAGCAAGGGGGGGGTCTTTGGTAAAATAAAAGACACCTTCTCCACAGAAATCAAAATCGGAAACTATACGTTCAAAGACGGTTCCGTATACACCGGAGAGATGAAAGGCAGAAAGCCTAACGGTAAAGGGAAAACCGTTTTCAAGAATGGCGATGTCTACGAAGGCGAATACGTAAAAGGGAAAAGAGAGGGCTTCGGCACCTATATCTTCCCGGACGGAGAGAAATATGAAGGCCAGTGGTTTCAGGACCAACAGCACGGAAAGGGTATTTTCTACTTCATGAACAACAACCGCTACGATGGTATGTGGTTTCAAGACTACCAGCACGGAAAGGGTATCATGTATTATCACAACGGGGATGTTTATGAAGGCGACTGGGTGAATGACAAGCGCGAAGGCGAAGGGACATATACCTGGAAAGACGGCTCCAAATATGTAGGAACCTGGAAAAACGACAAGAAAGACGGTAAAGGGGTGCTGGCTTGGAGCAACGGCTGCAAATACGACGGAGAATGGAAGAATGATGTCCGCGAAGGCAAAGGTACATTCGAATATACCAACGGAGAAAAATATGTAGGCGACTGGGTAGACGATCTGCAACATGGCAAGGGCGTATTCTATTTAGGAGGCGACCGCTACGAAGGTGCGTATATTCAAGGCGAACGTACCGGAGCCGGTGTTTACTACCATGCCAACGGCGACAAATACGTAGGCAATTTCAGAAACGGCATGCAGGATGGCGAAGGTACATTCACTTGGGCTACCGGAGCTGTATACAAAGGTCACTGGAAAGAAAACAAACGTAGCGGGCACGGAAAATACACCTGGAGCAACGGCGACAGCTATGAGGGGGAATGGGAAAACAACCAGCCCAACGGAGAAGGAATATTAATCCTCACCAACGGAATGAAATACAAAGGCGGCTTTGTAAACGGCCTGGAAGAAGGAAAAGGTATCCAGGAAGATAAAGACGGAAATCGCTATGAAGGCTTTTTCAAACAAGGTAAAAAACACGGCCCGTTTGTAGAAAAGAACAGCAAAGGAGAAGTAACCCGGAAAGGAACATACAAATTCGGAAGGCTGGAATGAGTCAAGAAAGTAGTCAAGAAAGTAGTCAAGTAGTAGAGTAGTTAAGTAGTAAGTAGGGGATACTCCGTAAATGGGGTAGCAGTACAGAAGAAATAATCAATAGGTCAGATAGATCAATCAAATTTACAAATAAAATGAAAGCCAACTAATTCCGCAATGAATCAGTTGGCTTTCTCATATCTTAAGATCAAATATATCTCAAAAAGAATCAAGTAATAAATAGTCACAGAATGAATCCATTCTACTTGCCTACTTACTACTTGACTACTAAATAATATACTGTGAACTGATTGATTCGTTATTTACCACACGTTTGATTGTTTCGGCAAACATATCGGCAATACTTAACTGTTTCACTTTAGCGCATTTTTTAGCATAGGGGATACTGTCGGTAAATACCATTTCGGTAAGACCGGATTCCTGCACACGGAAAGATGCCGGATCTGACATTACACAGTGGCTGGCAATAGCACGGACAGATGCGGCTCCGGCTTCCAGCATAATGTTGGCAGCTTTCGTAATGGTACCGGCCGTATCTACAATATCGTCAATCAATACTACATTCTTACCCTTCACATCACCGATGATCTGCATGGAAGCTACTTCATTGGCTTTTTCACGCGATTTATTGCAAAGCACCAAAGGCACACCCAGATATTTAGAGAATGTACTTGCACGTTTGGAACCACCCACGTCCGGTGTGGCAATAACCAGATCTTCAAGGTGTAATGACTGTATATAAGGCAGGAATACAGCCGACGCATACAGGTGGTCTACCGGTATGTTAAAGAATCCCTGAATCTGATCGGCATGAAGGTCCATTGTTATCAAACGGTCGATGCCGGCCACCGAAAGCAGATCGGCCACCAGTTTAGCGCCGATAGAGACGCGAGGTTTGTCTTTTCTGTCTTGACGTGCCCAACCAAAATAAGGAATAACCGCAATTACGCTCTTTGCCGATGCTCTTTTTGCCGCATCTATCATCAAGAGCAGTTCCATTAAATTGTCTGAGTTAGGGAATGTGGATTGAACCAGGAATACATGTGAACCACGGATTGATTCTTCATAAGAAACAGCAAACTCGCCATCTGCAAAATGGGTGATGTTCATGTTTCCTAAAGGACAATTGAGGCTGGCGCAGATTTTCTCTGCCAGGTATCTCGAATTGGTTCCCGAGAATACCATAAAGGGTGCTTTTTCGCTCATTTTATAATAGTTGTTACCTATTTGTTAATTTGCGTGCAAAGGTATGAAATCTCCCGACAATCTAAAAGACTTATTGTAGAAAAAATATATATTCATTCTTATTTCACAGGAAATATTTGTAGATTTGCGAAAAGAATAACGGGCCGGTGAATAATGTGCCAATATGCCAATGTGATCAATGTG
>NZ_HF991027.1:16946-42214 GCF_000432295.1 Bacteroides sp. CAG:189 | reverse complement strand
TAAAGTTAAATCAAAGTGTTGCGGAATTAAGGTTCATTAAAAGGATGGCGAATATTATCACTCAACAGTATAGCCCAGAGTTCATTGGAATGTTTTGTAAGAAAACACGCTTGATCTAACATATACCAAGCCGTGAATTCTCCTGCTCCCAATAAAGGATTATCAATAATGGTTTGGGCACAACATCTCCAAATCAAAAGTCTTCCGTTTGCAGAATCAGGCTTCATTAAATAAAGTAGTACCAATAATAATCCCACGCAACATACAAATAGAAGTTTTCTCTTTAAAAAATAACCCAAAAAAATAGCAATCATTGCAAGTATAGCTACTCTGGCATTAGATAGAATAATGGAAATCACGACCATTACACAAATTATAATTGACATATTACGACTCAATTTACTTCTTGAAGAAAAGAAATAAAAAGTAAAAGGCAATAAAGCAGCTAATACAGCCGAAATACCAGCCGGATTATCAAATGTAGCTGTTATAACAAATGTAGAACTATAAGAGCTAAAAATACCGAACAGTTGCAAAAAAGCAATCAAACATACGCTACCAGCCAAACTTATTAACAAGAAGTAAAACGGGGAATAATATGAATGATTCGCAAAATAATAATATAATAGTAACAATACCATATTATCTGTAAAAAAGAGACTAACCGAATTATAATTTAAGGAAGATGTAAGCACCCAACTAATTCCCCAACATAGGTATAAAGCTATCAAAGAAACAGGTATATGAAATATCATGCCTTGGTATTCCAGAATGGATATAATAATCCCCAATATACCCAACAAACACCCTATCCAAAGCAAAATCGGAGTATGAAACCTGTCTGCACACCAATCCGGTATAAAATAAACAGTCCCTATAAATAAAAAGGAAATGCAAACGAATATTATCTTAAAAGAAATATCGTGATTATGTTGCAAGGATGTTTCAATACAATTCTTCATCAGTATTATATCAGGTGAATTGAATAAGTACAATTTTATAAGCTAAATTAGATTCAAGATTTATCAATACAACAACAGCTACATAAATTCATTTATAAACACCTGCCGGCCATTCCTATAAAAAAAGGGCAATTCTTCTTTTCCTTTATCTAAGTTCATCAACCAATATATGGTATTCGCCGGAACAGAATCAATATCTAAAAAGTTATATTCTGAAATTACTTCCTTAAATTCAACCCACTGATTATTTTGATAATACAACAATCGATAATGACACCCTGGTTCTATGACGTTCGTTGCAGTTCGGGGTAAGAGACGAATATGAGTTATACAAACTGGCTGCTTAAAATCCATACCGAAGAAGCCCCACCTTGCAAAAGTTTCCGGATTACCATCATAGGCTTTATAATACAAAACTCCCGTATGCATCGGCTCGCCATTTATTCTCTTCAGTGATTTACTTTCCACTGACATATCATTAGTTTTAAACACCGGTAATGCAGACGGTCTATCTGTATTATGACCAGCAGCATCTTCTCCTAAAAATTCCAATTCGGCAATGTCTATCGGCACGCTATCACGATGAAGCCGGTAATAACGGTACTTCTTGTTATTTCCCAATATGTATTCTTGCCAATACGGATCCGGAACTTCACAAATGGTGTATAAAGTATCGTATGGCCCCGTCCATTGGTCGCTACCTAAAATGCGTGTATCTTTCAGATTCCTTCTGTCGTGCACCAAATGTCGTTTGGAAGGGTATTTACGCAATAGATGCATCCGGACGGTTTGAGCCGTATCGCATTTCAATTCTTCCTTAATGGCACAATCGGTGATGCTGTCTTTACGCAATATAAATGGCTTTCCGAAAGGAACAATTCGTCCATCTTCGGCTATATAAGATGGAAAAAAAAGCATATTAAATGGAATCTTCTTAAAAGTAACGCTATGTTTCCAACTACTAATTTTACCCCATGCCACAGGAGACAATTCTTCCTTAGTATTGAAAAATGAGAGATAAGCCAATCGGTTAGAAGTATTAACATGCATCGGTATCGTTATTTCCGTACATTGATGATATCTGTCCGTCACATCCTTAATAGTAGGAACATCGAAAACAGAAGGAAGCATCTCATCCTCGTTTTTCAGAAAATAAGGAGAATCTTTCATCGCAGCAAATGTTCTTTGGTACACTTTACCGACATATTTCAAATCTAAAGGCCAATCTTCCAACAAATTATTGTAGGGAGGAGTATACGGTTGGAGTACATTGGTAGAGTCTGGAGATGCACACCAGTAATGCCTGCTATCCTTATCGGGCCATTGTGGTGTGAACTCGTATACGGTAGGTATACCGCAAGCACGGAAATAGTTGCAAGTGTAAACAGCCAGATTACTGCAATCCATTTTGAATGCAGGAATAAAAAGATCGAACGGACCTATATGTTTATCAGAAATCACCTGCTTGTTCATCTCCTTTTGCCACCGGACATATTTTTTATAATTCTCAATAACTTCATAAATAGTTCCGGCATTGCCAGTAAACAGTTTATCATAGATGATTGACCTTAGCATCGGTTTATTTCCGACAAAATCCTCATCGACAGTGCGATATGGCAGAATCCACTCTTTAAAATCATCAAAAGATATGCTTTTGAGCAACGGAGAATGCTGCCATTCATAAAAAGCATCATCTATATTCTCTATCAGAAATTCTGCTGTAAATCTTTGAATATCATCTAACGTATTAACTTTATCATGCGGAAAGGCCAACGAAGCGTATTGTTGTCCCAAAACCTTTGTCAATGAATCATTATGATTGGCATCAGGAATTAGAGTTCCCATGGAATCAACCATTTTAAAATACGTAAAATACGATTTTGGTAACTCTATATTATATCCACTTTTATGATATGGCATATTACTTATCAGAAAGCAAGCAGTTTTAAACTTCAATCGGTCGTTACTCCTATAATGCTCTAAAACCCGGACTAACTCTGCCCGGTTATTGCCTAATACAGAAAGAGCCTTTTCCACTTCTTCGGGATAAGAAGAACAAGACGAAAAACAAAACATACATACTACATGAAAGATAAACAATATCTTATTATAAGCCATAGTCTTAGATTTACAAAATTTTCATACAGCAAAAGTAGATACATTCCAACAATCTGATGTTCGAAAACATTCTTTCTTTTTCTAAAAACATACCGAATCGAACGATATAAATACAAATCAAGAAAAGCCGATCGATGGATAAAAGATTTAATTGTCCACCTAAAATATCAGGAAGCACACTTAACAAAAAGAATTTCAAACAATTAGCCTGTCCCCCATTATTCATGAGAATATTTATAAAGTTTATAACATGATTTTACCCTCTCCTCTCCATTTTTCGCAGCCTTTTTCCTATCTTTGTCCGCATCTATTATTAATAAAGAGAATAAACTATGCCGGACTATGATTTAATCGCCATTCTTGGTCCCACCGCTTCAGGGAAAACCCCTTTCGCCGCCGCACTGGCATCGGAACTAAACACCGAAATCATCAGTGCCGATTCGCGACAAATATACCGGGGCATGGATTTGGGAACAGGCAAAGATCTTGCCGACTACACCGTCAACGGTCGTCAAATCCCCTATCACCTGATCGACATCGCCGACCCGGGTTATAAATACAATGTATTCGAATACCAACGGGATTTCCTGAAATCCTATGAAACAATCAAACAAAAAGGCTGTCTACCTGTTCTATGTGGAGGAACGGGAATGTATCTGGAATCGGTATTGAAAGGATACAAGCTAATGCCGGTACCCGAAAACACGGAGCTGAGGACAAGATTGGCCAATAAGTCGCTGGATGAATTAGCCGCAATCTTGAGTCAATACAAAACGCTTCACAATTCCACAGATGTAGATACAGTGAAAAGAGCTATCAGGGCAATTGAAATAGAAGAGTACTATGCTGCCAATCCGGTAGCAGAACGGGAATTTCCACAACTCAACAGCCTTATCATCGGTGTAGATATCGACCGTGAATTGAGAAGGGAAAAAATAACCAGACGGCTGAAACAGCGATTGGAAGAAGGTATGGTAGATGAAGTACGACAACTGCTCGCACAAGGTATTCCAGCCGAAGACCTGATCTATTACGGATTAGAATACAAATACCTGACACTGTATGCCATTGGAGAATTGAATTATGAAGAAATGTTCAGCCAACTGGAAATAGCCATCCATCAGTTTGCCAAGAGGCAGATGACCTGGTTCCGGGGGATGGAACGACGCGGATTTACTATCAATTGGGTAGACGCAACGCTATCGACAGAAGAAAAGATAGCCTTCGTAAAGCAGAAACTCGAAGGGATTTAGTATCTTTGGCATCAGAAAGATAATAAGAATAATCCCGCAACAGAGAAAGCATAAAGGGAGAAGTTAAAAAAGAATCACTTGTAATCAGGCGATTCTGCATAGAGGCAGCGAGAAGCGAAAGGTGATAAGAAAATAACATATAGGAGCAATGAGCGTAGAAGCTGGAAAATGGGGGGTGATCTATAACCCTAAAGCCGGGACACGGAAAGTGCAAAAACGATGGAAGGAAATAAAAGAGTACATGGACCAGAAGGGTGTGGCATACGACTATGTGCAATCCGAAGGTTTTGGCTCGGTAGAACGGCTTGCCGGAATTCTTGCCAACAATGGATATACCACCATTGTCGTAGTGGGAGGTGACGGTGCATTGAACGATGCCATCAACGGTATCATGCTTTCCAATGCCGAACACAAAGAGGACATTGCCATTGGAATTATTCCAAACGGTATCGGAAATGATTTTGCCCGATACTGGGATATCGGAATGGACTATAAGCAAGCAGTAGACTGGATTATCAAAAACCGCCATAGAAAAATAGACGTGGGATTCTGTAATTTCTACGATGGTGAAAAGCATCAGCGCCGTTATTTTTTGAATGCCATTAACATCGGGTTCGGTGCACGCATCGTAAAAGTAACCGATGGAACCAAACGTTTCTGGGGAGTCAAATTCTTGTCTTATCTGGCAGCTTTCTTCCTGTTATTCTTCGAACGAAACCTATATCGGATGCATCTCCGCATTAACGACGAACACATCCGAGGACGTATCATGACGGTATGCGTAGGCAGTGCCTGCGGATACGGGCAAACTCCCAGTGCCGTACCCTACAACGGTTGGCTGGATGTTTCGGTTATCTATCGCCCCCAACTCCTGCAAACCATGTCAGGATTGTGGATGTTAATTCAAGGACGGATATTGAATCATAAAGTGGTGAAAAGTTACCGCACCAAAAAGGTAAAGGTGCTCCGTGCCAGAAATGCCGCAGTTGACCTGGACGGACGAATCTTACCCAAACATTTCCCATTGGAAATCGGTATTCTACCGGAGAAAATTACATTAATCATACCGGATTGATAATGATTCAATGTGCCAATGTGCCAATATGCCAATTGCAAAGAATAACAAAACGGAGGAATGGACAAACAGGCGAAATGGATCAGTAAACGAATGGGAAATGCAAGATCAAAAAGGTTAGGAAGTAACCGGAACTTTGATAAATTTACATATTATACATTATGATAGAGCAATTAAAAAACAATCCCGCCGGCAATTTCTTTTTACTTGCCGGTCCCTGTGTGATAGAGGGAGAAGAAATGGCAATGCGTATTGCCGAACGAGTAGTAAACATCACCGATACTCTAAAAATTCCGTATATATTCAAAGGATCCTATCGTAAGGCCAACCGTTCTCGTCTCGACTCATTTATGGGAATAGGCGATGAAAAAGCACTTAAAATTCTCAAGAAAGTGCATGATACTTTCGGTGTTCCTACCGTTACCGACATCCATTCTGCCGATGAAGCGACAATGGCTGCCGAATATGTGGATGTGCTGCAAATACCCGCTTTCCTTTGCCGCCAAACAGATATCCTGATTGCAGCAGCCAAAACAGGAAAAGTAGTGAACATAAAAAAAGGGCAGTTCTTATCTCCCATGGCCATGCAGTTTGCAGCCGATAAAGTGCTGGAAGCCGGCAACAAAGAAGTGATGCTTACCGAACGCGGAACGACATTCGGTTATCAAGACCTGGTCGTTGACTATCGTGGCATTCCCGAAATGCAGACATTCGGTTTCCCTGTTATCCTGGATGTTACTCACTCTTTACAGCAACCCAATCAGACCAGTGGAGTAACAGGCGGCATGCCACAATTGATCGAAACCGTAGCCAAAGCCGGAATCGCGGTGGGTGCTGACGGGCTGTTCATCGAAACACATGAAAATCCGGCGGTAGCCAAAAGCGACGGTGCCAATATGTTGAAACTCGATCTTTTAGAAGGATTGCTCACTAAATTAGTAAGAATCAGAGAAGCGATAAAATAGCGAGCAGCGATTTAGTGATAAGTGATTAGCGAGTAGCGATAAAATCGCAAAGAGTGCTAACCAATGACCTTGTATAGCGCAGCCCGCTTATCACTAATCACTATTTTTATTTCTCTTTTTTGTGATTTATCCCACCCCTCTCCGACAGATAATGCAAAATACTCATTAAAATTCATTATATATGAAACAATTACTTCATGGTTTATTTGTTGCAGCCGCAATCGTATGCTGCAGCTTCCAGCAGGTTTTTGCCCAGCAATTGCCTCCTGTTCCTGTAGATCCGAACGTACGTATCGGTAAACTCGACAACGGACTAACGTACTATATCCGTAAAAACGCACTTCCGGCAAACCGGGCTGATTTCTACATCGCACAGAAAGTAGGTTCAATCCAGGAAGAAGAAAGCCAACGGGGTCTTGCCCACTTCCTGGAACATATGTGCTTCAACGGAACGACCCACTTCCCCGGCGATGCCCTGAAACAGTATCTCGAACATATCGGCGTGAAATTCGGAGAAAACCTGAATGCCTATACTTCAGTTGACGAGACTGTCTACAATATCTCGAACGTCCCTGTCACCATGCCGGGAGCAATCGATTCTTGCCTTCTAATCCTCCATGACTGGTCTAATGATCTGACTTTGGATCCCAAAGAAATAGACAAGGAACGCGGCGTCATCAATGAAGAATGGCGTACCCGCATGAGCGCCATGCAACGTATGCAGGAAAAAATGCTCCCGCAGATGTTTGCCGGAACGAAATATGCCACCTGTTTCCCGATCGGTACGATGGATGTAGTAATGAACTTCAAATATCAAACATTGAGAGATTACTACGAAAAATGGTATCGTCCCGACCTACAGGGCATCGTTGTCGTAGGTGATATCGACGTAGATGCAGTGGAAGCCAAAATCAAAACAATGTTTGCCGATATCCCGGCACAACCCGATGCAGCCGAACGTATCTATTATCCGGTAAATGACAACAAAGAACCTATCATCATTATCGAACAAGATAAGGAACAACCTCATATTCAAGTGCTCGTATTCACTCATATTCAAGTGATCGTATTCAACAAACACGACGCTACCCCCGACGACCAAAAGGGTAATATGGGATATCTGGTACAAAACTATGCTACCAACCTTATCAGCAGTATGCTGAACGCCCGCCTGAACGAATTGACACAAACGGCTAATCCTCCGTTTATCTATGCCGGTACTTTCGAAGGCGATTTCTTTGTGGCTAAAACGAAAGACGCATTCACCGGTGTAGTCGTTTGTAAAGAAGGCACCGTAGAAGACGGCATCGCCAATCTATTACGCGAAATGGAACGTGCCCGTCAATTCGGCTTTACAGAAACAGAATACAACCGTGCCCGTGCCGAATACCTCCGCCAGTTGGAATCCGCTTACAATGAACGTGACAAACGTAAAAATGAAGAATACGTAAACGAATACGTTCGCCACTTCCTTGATAAAGAACCGATTCCGGGCATTGAAAACGAATATGCCATCATTAATCAGATCGCTCCGAATATCCCGGTAGCGGCACTGAATCAAATGATGCAGGCTTTGGTGACAGATACCAACCAGGTAGTTGCCATCTTCGGCCCGGAAAAAGCAGGTATACAGATGCCTACGAAAGATGCTGTATTACAGACTCTGAAAGACGTAAAAGCCGAAAAATTAACGGCTTACGTAGACAAAGTATCCGATGAGCCATTAATGGCCGAGAAACCCCAAGGCGGAAAAATCATTTCCGAAAAAGAAAATCCTATTTTCGGAACCACCGAGCTGACTTTGTCCAACGGTGTAAAAGTCATCTTAAAAAAGACAGATTTCAAAGCTGACGAAATTCGTATGAAAGGTACCAGCCTGGGTGGTAGTTCACTGTTCCCCGACTCGGAAATCATCAACATCAAATCACTCGATGCTATCAGCGCAGGAGGTTTGGGTAATTTCAGCGCAGTAGACCTGGAAAAGGTTTTAGCCGGAAAGAAAGCATCCGTCAACTACGGTATCGGCGATAAGACAGAGAACGTAACCGGTAGCTGTTCTCCTAAAGACCTTGAAACTATGTTGCAGCTCACTTATCTCACCTTCACTGCCCCACGCAGAGACGATGACGCTTTTGCTTCTTACAAAAACCGCAATAAAGCTGCCCTCCAAAATCAGGAACTCAATCCGAATGTGGCATTTGGCGACTCCATACAGGCTGCCATCTATATGCACCATCCGAGAGCTATCCGCATGAAATCCGATATGATCGACAAAATCGATTATGACAAACTCATGGAAATGTACAAAGACCGCTATAAAGATGCAAGCGACTTTACATTCATTTTCGTTGGGAACATCGACATTGCAAAAGACAAAGACCTCATTGCCGAGTATCTGGGTGCCCTCCCTGCCATCAACCGCAAAGAGACATTCAGAGACACCAAACTGGAAATGCGTAAGGGTACTTACAAGAATGAATTCATCAAACAGCAAGAAACACCGAAATCATCCGTGTTCGTGGTTTACAACGGTAAATGCAAATACAATCAGAAGAATAACATCCTGATGAGCATGACCAGCCAGATCCTTGATTTGGTATACACAGAGAAAGTCCGCGAAGAGGAAGGCGGCACATACGGAGTATATGTAGGCGGCAGTCTTTCTAAATATCCGAAAGAGACAGCGCTCCTGCAAATTATCTTCGACACGGCTCCCGACAAAAAAGACAAGCTGATGAAAATAATCTTTGCCGAAGCTGAAAATCTTGCCAAAGCAGGTCCGTCGGATGCCAATCTTAAAAAGGTAAAAGAATATATGTTGAAAAAGCATACCGAAGATTTGAAAGAAAACAGATTCTGGCTGGGTAGCATCGACGAATATATCTTCACCGGAGTAGATATGATAAAGGACTATGAAAATCTGGTCAACAGCATCACAGCAAAAGAAGTCCAGAAATTTGCCGATGATTTGATGAAACAGAAGAACGAAGTAGAAGTCACGATGGTTAGCCCTGAAAAGAAATGATGCTTTTTAACGAATTGCGCAAACACGGTAAACTGGCTGCCAAGCGGCACCCGATGTACGATAAAAACCGGTTCGGAAAATACGCCATGTATGCCATGGCGGTTTTCTGGGCAGCGTATCTGATCTTCTTCGGAACCACTTTCGCTTTTGCATTCGATACGAATAGCATGGAGCCTTACCACATCATGAACAGTGGTCTGGTATTTGTCCTTGCACTCGATTTCATATTGCGCTTTCCGCTACAAAAGACCCCGACACAGGAGGTAAAACCTTACCTCCTGATGCCGGTCAGGCGGAACAGGGTAATTGATTTCTTATTGATCCGTTCCGGACTGAGCAGCTACAATCTTATCTGGCTCTTCATGTTCGCACCATTCGCTATCATCACCATTCCGAAATTCTTCGGGCTTTGGGGAGTTCTCACCTATTGTGCCGGTATCTGGCTGCTAATGGTCTTCAACAACTATTGGTTTCTGTTGTGCCGCACACTGATCAGTGAACGAATCTGGTGGGTACTGTTGCCTTTGGCCGTATATGGAGGCATTGCCGCCGCCATTTTCATTCCCGAAGACAAGAGCGTGGTTGCCAACTTATTCATTGATCTGGGCGAAGGATACATCGAAGGGAATTTATTGGCTTTCATCGGTACATTAGCGGCAATCGCCCTCATGTGGCTTATCAACCGGAAACTGATGGCAGGCCTGGTGTATGCAGAACTGAACAAAGTGGAAGACACGAAAGTCAATGCTTCCGAATACAAGTTCTTCGAAAAATACGGAGAAGTAGGCGAATATATGCGTTTGGAACTAAAAATGTTGCTGCGCAACAAGGTTTGCAAAAACTCGCTCCGAATGGGCATTCTGGTCGTAATAGCTTTCAGCCTGTTACTGAGTTTCACCGAAGTATACGACGGTACAGGTATGAAAAACTTTATTACAGTTTACAATTTCGCCATTTTCGGAATTCTCTTCCTATTGCAAATTATGAGTTACGAAGGTAATTACATCGATGGGCTTATGAGTCGTAAAGAGTCTATCTATACCTTACTCCGTGCCAAATACATACTATACAGTATCGGTATTCTCATTCCTCTCATCCTGACGATACCGGCAATGGCCATGGGTAAAATCAGTGTACTGACTTCCATCTCATGGGCAGTGTTTACCATCGGCTGTATCTACTTTTGCCTGTTCCAACTTGCTGTTTACAACACCAAAACGATACCCTTGAATGCCAAAATCACCGGCCGGCAAAACTCCGGTTCAGGATTGCAAAGTCTGATTAGCGGCGCCACTTTCGGTATCCCATTGCTACTTTATGCCTTGCTCAAAATTTGGTTGGGAGAGACTACGACTTCATGGGTGTTGCTCGTTATCGGACTGGGATTCATTCTCACTTCGCGCATATGGCTGAAGAATGTATACAACCGGTTTATGAAACGCCGTTACAAAAACATGGAGGGGTTCAGAGACAGTAGACAGTAGGAGATTTATGAATTATGAATTATGAATTGATTAGTGGAATGTAAATTCCGGTGATGCCTAATAATAATTTTCCGAACCATAAATCATAATTCATAAATCATAAATCCTTTAACTCATCAATCATAAATCTTAATTCATAAATCATCAATATGATTACCATAAATAAACTTCAAAAAAACTTTGGTGAAAAAAAGGCTGTAGATATCGAGAGCTACATGATCGATCAGGGAGACATGCTTGGCCTGGTAGGTAACAACGGAGCCGGTAAAACCACCCTCTTTCGCTTGATACTGGATTTGCTAAAGGCAGATGCAGGAAATGTAACGATCAATGATGTAGATGTCAGCAAAAGTGAGGAATGGAAAAAATTCACGGGTGCTTTCATTGACGACGGATTTCTGATAGATTACCTGACGCCTGAAGAATATTTCTACTTCATCGGTAAAATGTATGGATTGAAAAAAGAAGAAGTAGAGGAACGTTTAAAGCCATTCGAACGTTTTATGAACGGAGAGGTGACCGGACAAAAGAAACTGATCCGTAACTTCTCAGCCGGAAATAAACAGAAAATCGGTATTATCTCGGCAATGCTCCATTATCCGCAGTTGCTCATTCTGGACGAACCGTTCAACTTCCTCGATCCGAGTTCACAATCCGTCATCAAACATTTACTGAAAAAATACAACGAAGAGCACAATGCTACGGTTATTATTTCCAGCCATAATCTCAACCACACGGTAGATGTATGTCCACGTATCGCTCTGCTCGAACATGGTACCATTATCCGTGACATCCGGAATGAAAATAATTCGGCCGAAAAAGAACTCGAGGATTATTTCAATGTCGACGTGGAAGAATTTACTCCGGAAGAAAATATTCCGGAACAGGAGGTAGAAGAACCGAGAGAATAATTTTTCAATGTGATAATATGCCAATGTGCCAATTAGTTGTGTTATAATGACAGAATTCAAAATTAAGAAAACAGGCTAATTGACGGCATTATGGCAATGGAATACAAAAAACGGGAAAAGATGAGAAAAAACTTTTTATATATTCCGGTAATATTGGGACTGATATTCAGTCTCAGTTCCTGCCGTTCAGTTGCCCCCAGATTGGATTATAAGGCATTAGCACGTGCTTCTGTCCGTTTGGGCATAGACATTCGTCTGGAAGATAATCACAAACTCTATCTGGAAGCGGCCGAATGGATCGGCGTCCCTTACCACACAGGAGGAGATTCGAAACGGGGGACCGATTGTTCCGGATTTACCAGCCATATATATAAAAAAGTATACCACACGAAACTGTCCCGCAGTACGGACGGACAAAAGAAAGAGAGTAATAAGGTGGCAAAACGCAACTTGCGGGAAGGCGATTTGGTCTTTTTCACCAGCAACCGCTCCGGAAAGAAGGTAGCCCATGTAGGCATCTATCTGAAAGAAGGCAAATTCATTCATGCCAGTACTACCCGGGGTGTGATTGTAAGCCAACTGAATGAGCCCTACTACACAAAGCACTGGATTTCCGGCGGACGAACACGTTAATAATAAAAAACAATTCATTATGAAAAAGTATTTGGGAACACTTCTTTTATTTTGCGTTGCAATCAGTGCAAATGCACAGTTATTATGGAGAATATCCGGCAACGGGTTGACAGAACCTTCTTACATTATGGGAACGCATCATCTTGCTTCACTCAGCATCAAAGACAGCATCCAGGGATTACAGGCAGCACTCGACCATACCCGGCAGGTATACGGCGAATTGAAAATGAGCGAAATGCAAGATCAGACCAAAGCTGCTGCTCTATTGCAGAAATATATGACGACAGAAACGGATACGACTTTCAAGTCGCTCTTCACTGACGAAGAATACGAGCTGATCAACAAATGTTCGAAAGAAAACCTGATGTTTGATATTGCCATGTTACCAAAAGTCAAACCGGCTTTTCTCAGCAACAATCTGATAGTTATCCTTTATATGAAACATGTCGGCGGATTCAATCCGCAGGAGCAACTGGATACCTATTTCCAGACACAGGCAACTGAAAAAGGGAAAAAGACAGAGGGCTTGGAAACGATGGACTTCCAGATGGATCTGCTTTACAACCAATCTTCTCTTAAGCGCCAGGCCGAAACATTGCTCTGTTTTATAAACAACATCGATGAAAACATCGAACTGACTAAAAAGCTCACTTCGGCTTACATGGCACAAGATTTGGCCGCCATGGAGAAAATCTCCGACGGAGAACTTTGCAGCATGACCCCACAGGAAAAAACAAATATGATCGATAACCGAAACCAAAAATGGGTAAAGGCGTTACCGGAAATCATGAAAACAGCGCCGACCTTTATCGCTGTCGGCGCCTTGCACCTGCCGGGAGAAAACGGAGTCCTAAACCTGTTGAAAAAGCAGGGCTACGCGGTTGATCCAGTAAAATAACCAATTGATTTTCAAAGCATAAAGAGATATATACTCTTACCTGCCAAAAGTATATATTTCTAAGGGGTAATAGTGTATACTTTCGACCGATAAAAGTATACACTATTATTTTTTCTAATTCCCCCCTCAAATCATATTATATAAAAGCATTTTTGTTTTCATAACTATCCTTTCGTATCTTTGCCAAAAATTCCGGCAAATGAAATACACGACTTACTTATTCGATTTTGACTATACACTCGCCGATTCATCCCGAGGCATTGTTATTTGTTTCCGCAATGTACTCCAACGACACGGCTATAAAGACATCACCGATACAGCTATCAAACGTACCATAGGCAAAACCCTCGAGGATTCGTTCAGTATTCTGACCGGAATTACAGATATGGAGCAACTGATCGCCTTGAAAGAGGAGTATTCCGAAGAAGAAAATCAGCACATGAACCGGAATACCCGCCTTTTTACAGATACCCTCCCTACCTTGCATAAACTAAGGCGACAAGGGGCACGTATCGGAATCATATCCACCAAAAACCGTTTTCGTATTGAAGAATTCATAAAAATGCATCTTCCCCAAGGATGGTTCGACATCATTATCGGAATGGAAGACGTAAGTCGTGCCAAGCCCGATCCGGAAGGTTTGTTACTTGCCATCGAAAAGCTGAAGGTATCTCCGGAAGAGACCCTGTATATAGGAGACAGTACCGTAGACGCCCAAACCGCCGCTTCGGCAGGAGTCTGTTTTGCCGGGATAACAAGCGGAATGACGAAATTCGGAGAACTGGCCCAATACCCACATGTCAGCATCATCAGTAATCTTAAAGAGCTGGTATCCCCACCCCCAAAATACGGATAATCAGAATTCCAACGACCGTCTTCAAGGACATCTATTAATCATAAAGCGAGAACGAAAAATAAGCTTTTAAAGCAGTTCTTAAAAAATAAAGAAGAAATATTTGTCTGAAAAGAATAAAAACAGTACTTTTGTGGTCGATTATTCCGCACCGGGTTCAACAAAGTGTTCTCTAAGTGATTAAAGACCACCCGACGGAGCTAACTTATACATTTATATATAAGATGTACGCAATTGTAGAAATTAACGGTCAGCAATTCAAAGCAGAAGCTGGCAAAAAACTGTTTGTACACCACATTCAAAATGCAGAAAACGGTGCAACAGTAGAATTTGACAAAGTTCTTTTGGTAGACAAAGACGGCAACATCACTGTAGGTGTTCCTACTGTAGAAGGTGCAAAAGTTGTTTGCCAGATTGTTTCAAGCCTGGTTAAAGGTGACAAAGAGCTTGTTTTCCACAAGAAAAGAAGAAAAGGTCACAGAAAACTGAACGGTCACCGTCAACAGTTTACAGAGTTAACAATTACAGAAGTAGTAGCTTAATCAATTTAAAAAGTAAAAAGAAATGGCTCATAAAAAAGGTGTCGGTAGTTCTAAGAACGGCCGCGAATCACAGAGCAAGAGATTAGGCGTTAAGATATTTGGTGGCGAAACTTGCAAAGCAGGTAACATCATCGTTCGTCAAAGAGGTACTGAATTCCACCCGGGTAATAACATGGGTATGGGTAAGGACCACACTCTTTTCGCTTTAGTAGATGGAACAGTTAGTTTCAAAGTAACCAAAGAAGATAGAAGATACGTATCTATCATCCCGGCTGAAGCAACAGAAGCATAAGCTTCGGACATAACCATATTGAAAAACGGAGATGTAATCCAAGTGATTGCATCTCCGTTCTTTTTTACATCCTAAAGAGCCGCATCTCTGTATTTTTATTTATCTTTGTACCCTCAAAGAGAAATGTTCATAAAAAAGTATTGATATGCTTACTATTAAACAAATTACAGAAAACACCGACGCGGTAATCCGTGGCCTGGAAAAGAAACATTTCAAAGACGCAGCAGCAACCATTGCCAAAGTCATTGAAGTGAATGACAAGAGACGTAACACACAGAATCAATTAGATAAAAATCTGGCAGAGGTAAACTCGCTGTCGAGAACAATCGGCCAGTTGATGAAAGAAGGTAAAAAAGAAGAAGCGGAAGCAGCACGCACACGCGTTGCCGAACTGAAAGAAGGCAACAAGGTTCTGGATACGGCCATGACCGAAGCAGCTACCGAGCTTCAGAATCTTCTGTATACCATCCCCAACGTTCCTTACGATGAAGTGCCCGAAGGTGTAGGTGCGGAAGACAACGTTGTGGAAAAAATGGGAGGAATGGAAACCGAACTTCCCAAAGACGCCCTTCCCCATTGGGAACTGGCAAAAAAATACGACCTGATAGACTTTGACCTCGGTGTAAAAATCACCGGAGCGGGTTTTCCCGTATATAAAGGTAAAGGAGCACAGTTACAGCGTGCACTCATCAACTTCTTCCTGGACGAAGCACGCAAATCGGGATATACGGAAATTATGCCTCCGACAGTAGTCAACGCCGCTTCCGGCTACGGAACAGGACAGCTACCCGACAAAGAAGGTCAGATGTATCATTGTGAAGTAGACGATCTTTATCTGATCCCGACAGCGGAAGTACCGGTAACCAACATCTACCGTGACGTTATCTTGGACGAGAAGCAACTTCCGATCATGAATTGCGCTTACACCCAGTGTTTCCGTCGCGAAGCCGGCTCTTACGGTAAAGACGTTCGCGGCTTGAACCGCCTGCATGAATTTTCTAAAGTAGAGTTGGTGCGTATCGACAAACCGGAACATTCCCGTCAATCCCACCAAGAGATGCTGGATCACGTAGAAGGCCTGTTACAGAAATTAGAACTTCCCTACCGTATTCTTCGCCTTTGCGGAGGAGATATGAGTTTCACCGCCGCTCTATGTTTCGACTTTGAAGTATATTCGGAAGCACAAAAGCGTTGGCTGGAAGTAAGTTCTGTTTCCAACTTCGATACCTATCAGGCCAACCGTCTGAAATGCCGTTATCGCAATGGCGAAAAGAAAACAGAACTCTGCCACACACTTAACGGATCCGCATTGGCATTGCCGCGTATCGTAGCTGCATTGCTCGAAAACAATCAGACACCGGAAGGTATCCGGATACCGAAAGCATTGGTTCCCTATTGCGGATTCGAGGTTATCGATTAAAGGAAATGGTCACAGATGCATAAGAAGCCGCCCCAAAAAGGCGGCTTTTCTTTTATTATTCCCAAATAAGCTGTATCTTTGCCAAAATATCATTCTGATAGCAGTTACGTAGCAATTCCAACAAATTAATTAGATAATGAACAAAATCATTAACAAAGAACATTTTTCCGAGAAAGTGTTCAAACTGGAGATAGAAGCTCCGCTAATAGCAAAATCGCGTAAAGCGGGACATTTTGTCATTGTTCGCGTAGGCGAAAAGGGCGAACGTATGCCATTGACTATTGCGGGCGCTGATGTAAAAAAAGGAACCATCACTTTGGTTGTGCAAGAGGTGGGACTTTCTTCTACCAGACTCTGTGAACTTAATGAAGGTGATTACATCACCGACGTTGTAGGTCCACTGGGGCAAGCCACACACATCGAAAACTTCGGGACAGTAGTCTGTGCCGGTGGTGGCGTAGGTGTTGCTCCGATGCTGCCTATCGTTCAGGCTCTTAAAGCTGCCGGAAACCGTGTCATCACCGTTCTGGCCGGGCGTACCAAAGAACTGATTATCCTTGAAAAAGAGATGCGCGAAAGCTCGGACGAAGTGATTATCATGACAGACGACGGTTCTTACGGCCGTAAAGGACTCGTAACAGAAGGTGTGGAAGAGGTCATCAAACGCGAAAAGGTAAACAAATGCTTCGCTATCGGTCCGGCCATCATGATGAAATTCGTATGCCTGCTGACTAAAAAATATGAAATCCCTACAGATGTATCACTGAATACCATCATGGTAGACGGCACAGGTATGTGCGGTGCCTGCCGTATTACGATCGGCGGTAAAACAAAGTTTGTGTGTGTAGACGGTCCGGAATTCGACGGGCATCAAGTGGACTTCGACGAAATGCTGAAACGTATGGGTGCCTTCAAAAACATCGAGCGTGAAGAAATGCACAAACTCGAAGAACACTGTGAAGCCATCCCAACTACAGATGAAAACAGCCGTAACGCCCCTTGGCGCGAAGAATTACGCAAAAGCATCAAAGCCAAAGAACGTTCGAATATAGAACGTTGCAAGATGAACGAACTCGATGCCGAATACCGCTCTCACAGCCGTAAAGAAGAGGTAAATCAGGGATTAACCAAAGAACAGGCCGTCATGGAAGCCAAACGTTGCCTGGACTGTGCCAATCCGGGATGTATGAGCGGTTGCCCGGTTGGAATCGATATTCCCCGTTTTATCAAAAACATTGAACGCGGTGAATTCCTCGAAGCAGCCAAAACACTGAAAGAGACCAGTGCTCTTCCTGCCGTATGCGGCCGTGTATGCCCGCAGGAAAAGCAATGCGAATCCAAATGTATCCACTTGAAAATGGGTAAAGAGGCGGTAGCTATCGGCCATCTCGAACGCTTTGCTGCCGATTACGAACGCGAAAGCGGACAAATATCCGTTCCCGAGATTGCCGAAAAGAATGGAATCAAAGTAGCTGTTATCGGTTCCGGTCCCGCCGGACTTTCCTTTGCAGGAGATATGGCTAAATACGGATACGATGTCACAGTATTCGAGGCATTGCACGAAATCGGCGGTGTATTGAAATACGGCATCCCCGAATTCCGTTTGCCGAACAAGATCGTAGATGTCGAAATAGACAATCTGGCCAAGATGGGTGTCACTTTCATTAAAGACTGTATCGTTGGAAAGACTATCAGTGTAGAACAACTGGAAGAGGAAGGTTTCAAAGGCATATTCGTTGCTTCAGGTGCCGGACTGCCTAATTTCATGAACATACCGGGTGAGAATTCGATTAACATCATGTCATCCAATGAATACCTGACCCGTGTCAACCTGATGGATGCCGCCAGTCCGGATTCCGATACTCCGGTTGCCTTCGGCAAGAATGTAGCCGTTATCGTCGCGGGGTTCGGCAAGATTGTAGCCGTTATCGGCGGTGGAAATACGGCAATGGACTCCGTCCGTACAGCCAAGCGTCTCGGTGCGGAACGCGCCATGATTATCTATCGCCGTTCGGAGGAAGAAATGCCTGCCCGTCTGGAAGAGGTGAAACACGCTAAAGAAGAGGGAGTGGAATTTATGACCTTGCATAACCCGATCGAATATCTGGCCGATGAGCAGGGACGCGTAAAGCAAGTGGTGCTGCAGAAAATGGAACTTGGCGAACCGGACGCATCCGGACGTCGCAGCCCCGTAGCCATTCCGGGTGCTACCGAAACAATTGACATCGATCTGGCTATCGTCAGCGTAGGGGTATCTCCCAACCCGATTGTACCGAGCTCGATAAAAGGCTTGGAATTGGGCCGCAAAGGCACCATTGCGGTAAACGACAATATGCAATCATCCATCCCGACTATCTATGCCGGTGGCGATATCGTACGCGGCGGTGCTACCGTTATCCTGGCCATGGGCGACGGACGCAAAGCGGCAGCGGCCATGAATGAACAATTAAAGAAGTAAACCCATTCCATCGGAATGAATGATCCAATAAAAAAATCCCGCTTACTACCATGTAAACGGGATTTTTTATATATCTCAAGAGCGATGTCCTACTCTCCTATTTCACCACACTGTTCGTTACCGGATCCGGAAAAATCACTGTCGGCTTAAACGATTTTGCTTCTTCAAAATCCATCAGCGCATACGACATGATAATCACAATATCATCCGGTTGAACCTTCCGGGCTGCAGCACCGTTCAGGCAGATTTTGCCCGAGCCACGTTCACCTTTGATAATATAGGTTTCAAAACGCTCACCATTGTTATTGTCAGCGATATACACCTTTTCACCGGCAATCATGTTCGCAGCATCCAGCAGGTCTTCATCAATCGTAATGCTACCCATGTAGTTCAGATTCGCCTCCGTGACACGTGCACAATGAATTTTCGACTTCAACACTTCAATCATCATAAGGGTTTGGTCTTTTTTTAGTTTAAACTTCTTTGTATTTAATGTTATCGATCAGACGGACTTCTCCGCAAAAAACTGTAATACAGCCCACTGCATACGATGTCTCATTCCAATCTCCAATCTTCTGCAAAGTGTTTCCGTCTACTATCTCAAAATACTCCAGACGAAGCCCCGGCGCAGCAGCAATAGCATCTTCCACCATCTTTTGCGTTTCACTCACCGAATGAGTGGCTGCAAAGGTACGACTTTTAAATAATGTCCGGGAAATATTTAAAGCATTTTCACGTTCATCGGACGACAAACGGGCATTCCGGCTACTCAATGCCAATCCATCCTCTTCACGGACAATGGGACAACCCACAATTTCAAGATCAAACTTCATTTGACGCACCATCTCACGAATAATAGCCAATTGCTGGAAATCTTTCTCCCCGAAATAGGCACGATGTGGCTTCACTGCATCAAACAATTTACTCACTATCTGGCATACCCCATTGAAATGTCCGGGACGGAACGCACCTTCCATTACCGTATCCAGAGGTGCATAACCAAACTGGCGTGTATCGGGTTCAGGATACATCTCCTCTACCGAAGGAGCAAATACCAAAGTCGCCCCACAATCCTCAAGCAACTTACAATCGGTCTCCAGCGTACGCGGATATTTTACCAGATCGTTTTTATCATTAAACTGAGTAGGGTTTACAAAAACACTGACTACCGTTACGTCATTCTCATTTACACTACGCTTCACAAGTGATGCGTGCCCTGCATGCAAAGCACCCATAGTAGGTACCAGCCCCACCTTTTTCCCTTGGGCTTTCAGTACCGAAAGTCCGGCCTGCAAGTCCTCGATCGTATGTATTACTTTCATTTCAATTCGCTTCTGTTTCTTTTTTGTTTGAAAAACTGTGCAAAATAAACTATTATTTACCATATAAAGAAGAAATATCGCAAATTAATGCAAAAGGCAAGCATAGGACAAAAATAAGCAAAAGGCATTTTATTACTGAAAATCAACCACTTAACAATTCATAAGGAATTATACCGGCCGATGACTTGCTTTAATGCCCTTTTTTTTTTATATCTTTGCAGAATATTTACGAGAAGGATTGTTATTATGACAAAGGCGAATAAGGTTTTATTTATTACACAAGAGATTACCCCTTACGTTTCTGAATCTGAAATGGCTAACATTGGCAGAAATCTGCCCCAGTCCATTCAGGAAAAAGGCAGAGAGATCAGAACATTCATGCCCAAATGGGGAAATATCAACGAACGCAGAAATCAGCTGCATGAAGTGATACGTCTTTCCGGTATGAATCTGATTATCGACGACACCGACCACCCGTTAATTATTAAAGTCGCATCCATACAATCAGCACGCATGCAGGTATATTTCATCGACAATGATGATTATTTCCAAAACAGGCTGCAAACATCCGATGAAAATGGAATTGAATATGATGATAACGACAGCCGTGCTATCTTTTATGCCAGAGGAGTATTGGAAACAGTAAAAAAATTGCGTTGGACTCCCGATGTGATTCATTGCCACGGCTGGATGACTGCGTTGGCTCCCTTATACATCAAGAAAGCTTATAAAGACGAGCCTTCATTCCGCGATGCAAAAGTTGTATTTTCAGTATACGAAGACGATTTCAAAAACACGCTGAGCAGTGATTTTGCTACCAAATTAATGTTGAAGGGCATCAACAAAAAAGATGTGGCCATGCTGAAAGAGCCGGTAGATTATGCAACTTTATGCAAGTTGGCTGTCGACTACTCGGACGGAGTGATACAAAACAGCGAACATGTCAATGAAGAGATTATGGATTACGCACGCCAATCCGGAAAACCGGTTCTCGAGTATCAGACTACCGAAACATATGCCGATGCCTGCAATGGGTTTTATGACAAGGTGTGGGAAACAGAACAAGAATAAAAAATTGAACTAAGATACGACGATCATGAAAGTAAAATATCTATGGGTTATCCTATTGTCTCTAACTTTCTTCGGATGTGATGACAATACCGGTACATTGGGATTAGGGATGTTTCCGGGTGGAGATCAGAACATAAACGGTAAATTGGCAACGTTCGACGTCAAAACCCAATCGGAACTCGCCGGAAAAGTTTTTGCAAAGACAAGCGTCGGCTATCTGGGAAAATTTACTGATCCGGATTTCGGCTATTATGAGGCAGGTTTTTTGGCACAATTACATTGTAATGAAAACTTTACCTTTCCGCCGCTTTATAATAAAGATAACCCAAACGATCCCAAAGCGATCATGGTGAAAAATGAAGTATACCGCACAGAACTGTCATTGGCTTACAGCAGTTATTTCGGTGATTCACTGACAGCCTCCCGTTTGAGTGTCTACCAATTAAATAAAGATCTGGATAAGGAATCTGCCTATTATACCGATATCAATCCGGAAGATTTCTACAATAAAAATGACCCCAGTGCTTTATTGGGACGAAAAGCCTATACGGCAGTAGATTTATCCGTAGCCAGTTCGGTTAGAAATCAGAGTGGTTATATTCCTTCGGTTACTGTAACTTTACCACAGACCTTAGGCCAGAAGATTCTTGAAGCCAGCAGAAAGGCAGATGAAGATAATGTAGATTTCGCAAATGTATTCAGAGATATTTTCAAGGGAATCTATGTAAAAAATGACTATGGTGACGGTACGATCCTCTATATAGACCAAATCGAACTGCGTGTCATATATGAATGCTATGTGAAAGGAGACGATGGTGCCAATCTTAAGAAAAGCGACAATGAAACAGACTCTACTGCATACGGTTATCGGACATTTGCCGCAACCAGGGAAATCATTCAGGCTAATGCATTCAACAGTGACGAGGATAAAATCAAAGAGAAAGTGAATGAACGGGAATGGACGTATCTAAAAACTCCTGCCGGCATTTATACGCAGGTTTCATTACCTTTGAATGACATACGGGAAAAGCTAAGTCAAGATACATTGAACGTCGTTAAATTGGCATTGACCAATTATAACCAAAGTAATGATAAAAATAAATACGACTTTAGTATGAATATTCCCAGCTACGTATTGCTGGTTCGCGAAAAAGAGAAGGAAAGTTTCTTCCAGGACAATAAGATCAACGATGATGTAACCTCCTACATTGCCCAACACAATGCCATAAACAATAATCAATATGTATTCTCCAACTTATCGAGACTCATTAATACTTGTCTGGCAGAAAGAGCGGCAGCCGTAACAGCACTCAAGAATGACGGAAAAATAGAAGGTATTTTAGATGTCGATACAGGAACACCCGTTACTACCATTGAGGCATGGGAAAAAGCGACTTCATGGGATAAGGTTGCCATCATACCGGTAACTATTACAAGAGATAAAAATACCAGTACCACAAGTGGAAGTATCATCAGTATTCTCAATGACCTTAAACCCGGTTACACGAAGTTGAAAGGAGGATTAGACAGTCCACCGTTGTCATTGGAAGTTATTTATACTTCTTTCTAAACTAAGTCCAAAAGACAGATAAAAATAAAAAAGGAACAGGTCGGAATTTTAAAGTTCCGACCTGTTCCTTTTTTAATGTATCTTCTTCAGTTTCTATTCTGCTTTCTTCTTACTTTTTGGAGCAGCTTTCTTTGTTGCAGTCTTTGCAGCAGTCTTTTTAGGAGCTGTCTTTTCCTCTTTTACAGCTTTTTCTACAGCAGCTTTGGGCTTGGCAGCAACTTTTACAGCCTTTGCCTTTTCCTCTTTCGCGCGTAATTTATCCAACTCTTTATGAAGCTCTGCGATCTCTTCACCTTGATTATGGATAGTAGTCAGCAATGAATTCAATTCTTCATCATCGATATCTTCCGGGTACAGCGAATTTACCCTCTTGATAAAATCACCCAAAATATTCATATAATTGGTGAAAGCATCATATGGAGAATCATAAATACCACGATTGAGATAAATCCCCGTATTCTTTGTAGTCATAAACCGGAAATTATTACTTGCCTGAAGATAATCCCAGTCCTGCTTTATACGGCGGTCATCAGACATATGCACACGCTCGGCCACACTATACAGTTTGTTGAATGCCTCGCGTTGCATGACATTACCCAACCAGCAACTTGTATCTCTCTCTTCGTCCACCCAAGAGATAGGATACGGTACATCCAGTTGGGAAACCGATTTTAATTTAGTTACAATCTCTGTAGGCGTAGAGAAAGTGATTCCTTTTTCTTTTGCACAATACGGAAGTGCTTTCAAAAATTCCAATATATTGGAAGAAAGCGGCTGCACCATACCCAAAGCACTCAATTCCATAAATATATTGATAACCTGCTCTTCCTGAGGTAAAGCATCGATCCAGTTAATGTACTTATCGGCAAACAACGGATATTCACTCCACTCGGAATTAGAGAAACGCAAACCGATATCATCCGATAGTTTATAATCTCTCAACAACAATTTCAAACTCGGAGCCTGATTGCAATGATATACATAATGAGGACTCTTCCAACCCAAAATATATTTAGCACCTTCCGTGAGCATACCTTTGAAACCCATAGCAGCTACTTGAGCACCAATTTCATCGGAATAAATCAGACTTGAATTACGGAATACCTTCGGTGCCTTACCAAACATCTGTTTGATTTTATCGCTCATACGCATCACCTCTTCCCGGAAGCAATCTTCATTAGCTAATGACGATAAGCCGTGTGAATAAGGCTCAGCTAAGAATTCACAACAGCCGGTATCATTAAGCTGATGCAGCAAGTCAACTACGGCCGGCGCATGAATCTCGAGCTGCTCTAATGCAACGCCCGAAATAGACAGCGCTACTTTGAATGCCCCATTAGAATTCTTAGCCATTTCGATCAATGTGCTAAGTGCCGGAATATAAGAGCGTTCGGCAACCTCATTTATACTTATCTCATTGGCATAGTCATCATAATAGTAATGATCGGCACCTATATCGAAAAAACGATAACGTTTCAGATGAATAATTTGATGTATTTCAAAATAAAGACAGATTGTTCTCATATCTATATTATTTTATTATTTATAATTCTTTATTACTTCGTCATAGATACCACGCACTTTGTATCCGACGTTTTCCCATTTAATCTGGTCCACTTCTTTCTTCCCTTCGTCACACAGATATTCATACATCGCAGGATAAGTACAAATGGAATAAATTGCATCTGCCATCGCATGAATGTCCCAATAATCCGTCTTAATGCATTTCTCCAAAATCTCTGCACAACCGGACTGCTTGGAAATGATCGTCGGTACACTACACTGCATCGCTTCCAACGGAGAAATACCAAATGGCTCGGACACAGAAGGCATAATGTAAACATCGCTGGCTTTCAACACTTCATATACTTGCCGGCCTTTCATAAATCCGGGGAAATGGAAACGATCGGCAATTCCGCGTTCAGCAACCAAACGAATCATCTGATTCATCATATCGCCACTACCGGCCATTACAAAACGTACATTCTTGGTACGCTGCAACACCATAGCAGCCGCCTCTACGAAATACTCCGGTCCTTTCTGCATAGTGATACGTCCCAGGAAAGTAACCACTTTTTCTTTCGGATTCTTATTCGGAACAATATCCAGAATATCCTGCGACAACGGTGAAACCGCATTGTGCACGGTAGACACTTTCTTCGGATCCTGATAATATTTATGAATAACAGTCTGCCGGGTCAACTCACTTACGCACATGATGTGATCGGCATGATCCATACCGTTTTTCTCTATTGCGTATACAGTAGGATTTACATTACCACGGCTACGGTCAAAATCGGTGGCATGCACGTGGATCACCAACGGCTTACCCGATACCTGTTTGGCATGCAGACCGGCCGGATATGTCAACCAATCGTGTGAGTGTATGATATCAAATTCCTGCTGACGGGCTACC
>NZ_HF991027.1:0-16928 GCF_000432295.1 Bacteroides sp. CAG:189 | reverse complement strand
GACGGGCTACCACGCCGGCCACAATGGAATAGTTATTGATCTCTTCATGCAAATTGTCCGGATAACGCCCCGAGAATTCGATGCATCCCAAGTCATTTGTATGCAGATAATTGAAATCGGCATAAATATGATCACGTAAATCATAATAAAGTTGCGGATCCATATAAGAGCCCACACGGTCTTTCACGTACTCCCAATTCACATCTCTCCAGACTACCGGTGTACTGTTCATACCGATAATCTTCAAAAAACTCTGATCTTCATCACCCCAAGGTTTGGGAATACAAAAGGTGATTTCCATATCCTGCTGGAGAGACATTCCTTTCGTTAAACCGTAACTGGCAGTTCCTAAACCACCTAAAATATGCGGGGGGAATTCCCATCCAAACATTAATACTTTCATTTTCGTCCCTCCTCTTATAAATTATACTTTGACAATAATTTCAAAATACGCAGAATCTCAGCCACGTTCATTGCAAACGACACAGCCCCACGTCCTTTGAAAGGAGGGTTACCGTCAAACAATTCGGGTAATGAACTGATGCAATGACTTGTCATCTCATCTTCAAAACCAATCAACTGACGTTCTACAAACGAAATACCGCTCATCTTATAAATCCGCAGATAAGCTTCCATATAAAAGCCCATCAGCCACGGCCAGGCAGTTCCCTGATGATAAGCATAATCACGTTGAATCTGAGGTCCTACATAATTAGGATTATAGCCACCGCTCTTCGGACTTAATGTACGAAGGCCTTTCGGGGTAAGCAGTTCTCTCGTCACAATATCCAACACCTGTTTCTTCTGTGCCCGATCGAGAGGAGAATAATCAAAGGCTACCGTAAATATCATATTAGGCCGTACACTCCAATCCATCATATTTCCGTCTACGTAGTCGAGTAGATAGCCGTATTCATTGCGGAATACTTCTACAAAAGACTTGCCTGTCACTTCCGCCTGTCCGTCCAGCAAATCGGCCAATACCGTATTACCGCCTTCCCGAACCAAATCGGCCACAAAACGAAGCGCATTATACCACAAAGCATTTATTTCTACGATATATCCGGTACGGGGCACCACCGGACGGCCATTAACCGTTGAATTCATCCAAGTAATGGCCTTATCCGTACCGTTGGCATAAAGCAGGCCATTTTCGTGTAAGAAGAGATTGTTATGTTTTCGCTGACGGATAAATTCGATAATTTCCTCCAACAAGGATCCGTATTTCGCCCGGCATTGATCGCGTGAAGTTTCCTTGGCATACTGTTGCAATGCCCATACAGCCCACAACAGAACGTCCGGATCTTCCATTTCATAAATTTTACACCCTATAGGTTCGTCATTGATATAATTGCGAATGGCTTTCTCTGCAGTCTTCATGACATCCTCAAACTCATCCACTTCATCGACAGCCAACGTCAATCCGGGCAACGATACGAACATATCGCGTGCACGACACTTAAACCACGGATATCCGGCAAGAATATAATGCTCTTCTTCTTGTTTGTTATGAAATTGGTGCGCTGAATTTTTCAAGCAATGATAGAAGCTGTCGCGTGGCGTCCGGTCTTCTGCTTCTGTTTCAAATACCTGTTTCAAACGTCGGGGAGATATTTCGGAAATACCGGCAGAAAAGACGATACTTTCACCTTTCTTGATATCCACTTCGAAATAGCCGGGTACATAAAGGTCTTCGTTGAAATCGTATCCTCTTTCCTGTTCTTTAGGATACTCGATACCCCGATACCAGTTGGGGTCAAAATGGAATTCATTTTTCTTGTTCAATTGCATGAACAATTCCGGATAGCCGGGATACATACAGGTTTTTATACCGTTTTCCACCAATTGATAGTCACGGCTTGCCTGTGCATTTTCATGGGTATACTCCCGCACGCTTCGGAAAGCCAAAAATGGCCGGAAACGCAAGGTTGTTGCCGAATGGGCGTCGATCAAAGTATAACGAATCAGAATCCGGTTTTCGTGATGTACAAAAATTTTTTCTTTACGGAGAATAACTCCTCCCACACGGTAAGTCGTTGCCGGAATATGTTCACAATCGAATTCACGGATATATTTATGCCCATTCGGACTATAATTATTTCCCTGATATTTATGTAATCCCAGGTTAAACTCCGCACCGTGCTGAATTACCGTTTCATCAAGAGAAGATAGCAGCACATGATTCTCATCATCCAGGTTGGGAACAGGAATCACCAACAAACCGTGATATTTGCGTGTGTTACAATCTACAATCGTTGTACAATGATAAGCTCCCGCACGGTTCGTCCTAAGAATTTCTCTGGGAAGAGATTCCTCCAGATTGACCATCAGAGTCTTGTCAAAATGTAAATAACTCATAGTTGTGCATTATTTAAAGGTTAATTATATTTCTGTTATCATAATTCTAAGTATGATTCCCAAAAATACGAATTAAAGGTAAAAACAAAAATAAAATCGGTTTTTATTTTCCTTTTTCCTTAAAATATTCGCAACATTGTGTATATTTAACCAAAAAAAAGAGAAATGAAGCAGGATTTACGAAAAATTCTCTTAGCAATGATGCTTCCGTTGTTCCTTATTTTTATCCTTTATATAATAAAGATATTAGAGGTAGGTATGGATTGGGACTTCACACGCTTAGGAGTATACCCTATGGAACAAAAAGGGATGTTTGGCATTTTCGCACATCCGCTGATACACAGCAACTTTGCTCATTTATTTGCCAATACGCTACCTCTCTTTTTTCTTACGTGGTGTTTATTTTATTTTTACCGGGGGATTGCTCCTTATATATTCTTCATTATCTGGATAGGTTGCGGTGCCATTACTTTTATCATCGGAAAACCCGGATGGCACATCGGAGCAAGCGGTGTGATTTACGGATTGGCTTTTTTCTTGTTTTTCAGTGGATTATTGCGAAAATACGCCCCTCTGATTGCCATTTCATTATTGGTTACTTTCTTATATGGCGGACTCGTATGGCAAATGTTCCCTTACTTTACACCTGCCAATACTTCATGGGAAGGGCATCTTAGTGGAGCAATCATGGGATCACTCTGTGCTTTTGTATTTATCGGATACGGACCACAAAAGCCAGAACCATTTGCAGAGGAAGAAGAAGAGGAAGAAGAAGAAAAAAGTAACACTAATGAAGAAGAAATAATAGAGCAAGCGGTATCAGAAAAAGAAGAACTCACACATCATGCAACCGGCAATCCTATGTAATATCACTAACAAAGACTATAAATAAAACCCAATCCAGAAAACAAAAAAAGGAAAGAGATAATTCATACTAATACCTCAGTAATATAATCAGTTTTTCATTGCTTTTCGTCTCTTATATTCATTCGGTGTGCACTGCATCTGTTCTTTAAATACGCGACTGAAGTACTGCGGTGAGGAAAATCCGCTTTGATAGGCAACTTCCGACAAACTGTATGTGTCGGCATCCAATAACTCCAAAGCCCGTTTCAAACGCATCTCTTTCACCAAATCGATCGGAGAAGCTCCTGTAAACGTCTTTATCTTACGATAGAATACGGCACGGCTCATATTCATTGTTTCAGCCAAGTCATCAATCTTGAAATCCGGATTCTGCAGATTCTCATCGACTAACCGGATCACCTCCTGAATAAAAGTGTTATTAAAGGATGGAACCGATTCCAGCACCTGCTCCAATTTCACATCCGGCTGCTTCTTTTCCGTTTTATCCGAGTCTTTCAATGAACTCCCGAGATAATACGCTGCCAAAGAGCTGCGTTGCCTTATCAACGACTCAATCCGCGCTTTCAAGTAAGCAGAATTAAACGGCTTGGCTATATAGTCATCCGCACCATACTCCAACCCTCTGACACGATCGTCAACAGACGCTTTGGCCGAAAGCAGGATCACGGGAATATGACTGGTATCGCGATTGACTTTTACTGCTGCCAGCAATTCAATGCCATCCATTTCGGGCATCATCACATCACTGACAATCAAATCCGGCAATTCCCGACCTATTATTTCCAGACCTTGCCTGCCGTCACCGGCTTCCAATACATGATAACAGTCTCTCAATATCATAGCCAGAAAACGACGGAGCTCGTCATTGTCTTCTATGATCAGAATACTCCTCTCCTTCTCCTCCTGACGGGATAACTGTACTTCCACAGGGTATTCGAACTTTACTTCATCATTCAAAACAAATTCAGCCATCGAATCGGCAGCATATGCCTCGTAAGTGCAGGGTAAGGTAACGGTGAAAACGGTTCCCTGTCCGGGAATACTTTCAGGCTGTATCGTGCCGTGCAGCAAATCCACGAATTCTTTCACCAGAGAAAGCCCGATACCGGTAGAACGGTTCGGATCTGTTTTTCCGAAAGTCTCGAAGCGGCCGAACAAGTTATCGATTTTCCGGAGATCCATCCCCTTGCCCTCATCACGTACGGAAACAAACAAGCAACCGGACTCCATACGTACCGCCATGGTAATGGACTTACCATCCGCCGTATATTTAAACGCATTGGACAGTAAATTGAAGAGTATCTTTTCCAATTTATCCATATCCGTATAACAACGTATTTCCGGCGTTTCGGGAATCAAACGGAAATGAATGGAACGTTCGTGAGCCAATTGTGTAAAGTTCTCACCAACCTGCCGACACAAGGCAACCACATCTCCCTGTTCAATACTCAACTTCATCTTTCGCCCCTGTATCTTCCGGAAGTCCAAAATCTGATTGACAAGCCTCAACATACGGTTTACATTGCGCCGGGCTACCTGCATATTCTCTGTCCCGCTCTTTTGCAGTTGTCCTCGTTCTACGATTTCTTCAATCGAACCGGATATCAAAGTCAACGGTGTACGGAGCTCATGCGAAATATCAGTAAAAAAGCGTAGTTTCAGATCGGTCAACTGCTGTTCTAAAGTTACTTTCCGTTTCAAGTTCGTGATATAGACAATGATACCGGATACCGTAAGAATAAGGATGATCGCTATAAGAACGTAAAGCACCCATGCCCATGCCGTCTCCGTGAAACGGGGCTGAATATGTATGTAAAGAGGAGTAATATTATCGCACCATACACCATCGCCATTCGTAGACTTCACCTCCAATACAAAATCACCGGAAGGCAAATTGGCAAAGCCGATGGAATGGTTCTCTCCGATATATCCCCATTGATCGCTGATACCCTTCAAACGGTAAGCGTATTGAAGTGCCTCCGAATTTGTATAATCCAATGCTGAAAAGGCAATGGTAACATTCCGTTCTTTTTTGCCCAACACCAGTGAATCGGCGGCCAGTACGGAATTGGAAACCGTACCGTCGCTGTTCTGAATATCCACTCCGGCATAAACGATGCGCGGCACAAAACTGCTCTTCTTCAAATCGTATAAACGGAGACGAAGAATACCCTGATTCGTACCGATATACATAGCTCCCTGCTGATCGATAGCCGGATGGGCCTCAGTAATCTGCAAATCCGTATGCAGATTGGCACTGTCATACGTATCGAATCCTTTGCGGTCCGCCTTGTACTTACTTATATAATTCTCAAAACAAATCCAGATATTCCCTTCTCCGTCTTCCAACATCGATTGCGGTAAATCGGACGGAAGCCCGTTTTTCATATTAAGGTAATGAAAACGGATTCGTGTATTCAATAATGAATCCACATCAGCCATACAAATTCCCCCACTGTAAGCGGCAATATAGATTTTACCATCCCGGCTTTCAAGCACATCCATGACGTCATTATTACTTAATCCGTCCTCACAGTCATTGTGAAAGAATTCGATGTCTTCCGGCTTCTGAAAATCATCCGAGAAACTCAATAATCCTTCCGTAGTGCCGGCAAGTACGACGCCTTTCCGGGTACAATACAAACTACGCACTTTGTGACACATATCACCGGGGTACCCTTTCATCAGATTCTCCAAATGAATAAAACGGGGATTATCCAACGTTCCGGAAAACAGATTGATTCCCCCGCCAAGTGTACCGATCCATATCCGGTTCCGGGTATCCCGACAGATGGAATAAATGGCATCATTGCTTAAAGCATACGGATCTTGTTTATCGTGACGGAAAGTGTGAAGTGTAAATTTCCCATCATATTCCGTCGCCACTACTATCCCGTGGTTTCGTGTTCCCAACCACAAACGATGCTCGCTATCCTCAAAGAAAGTATAGACATTCCTGCCGAAAGAGATATTCCGGTTTTGCAGCAGTTTGCCTGTGGAATCCATATTACCCACATAATTACCCTGTTTGTCATACACCTCCAGCCGATTCTCCTTAGAAGCAACCCACAAGCGTTTTTTCGAATCGATAAAAACACCCCGTACCTCTTGTTCGGCCGAAGTATGAATGTAATCATAATTACGATTGGTGAAGTAAATTTTATCAAAACCGTATTTACGGCTTACCCACAGATTTTTGTGGGAATCTCTCAGAAAAGCTCTCCCTTCTGTCCGGTAAGGCTCTTTCTGTCCGGTTGTATATCGATAGGCCGGTTCCAATCCGTCAGTAACAGAATTATAAGAATAAAAACTCCCGCTACGGGTCATAAACCAAATTCCTCCGAACTCATCCTCATGCACATGCCGGAAAGTATCCGTGCCGGTCAGATTCACTTGGAAAGAGGTTACTTTCCGGTCGGCAGGAGTATAACGTAGCACTCTTTGTCCGGACAACATCCAGATTACGTTTTTTCTTGAATAGTGTACACCTGTGACATGCAAAGGATCGAGAGCTGCTTCCTGTCTGTATAACTGTTCAAAAAACTTTTTCCGCGTATCATAAACAATCACTTTCTCCGAATCCGGAATCAACAATCTGCCGGATTTTATAGAAACCAATCCACTGACCGGCTTCATTGGAAAAGGATTCGGGATATGCAGAATCCCGGCATCCGGCACAAATGTATAGAGTTCTCCTCCTTCCGTCAAGAAATAAGTACTTTTATCTGCCTCCTTGACATATCTCAACCGCACATCGGTCTGTATTTCGGGATGGTTGTAAACAAAAGTACCCTGTTCGGTCAATATCCACTCGTATCCTCTTTTGTCTTGATAGACAGTGTATATCTTCTGCCCATGTCCGGCACAGGAACGGCAGGGCAAATGCACAATTCCATCAGCTTCACCCAAACGTTCCTCATCGATCCGGAACAATTCTCCGGCTTTATTACTAAACCAAAGGATCCCGCCTGTCTGCTTATATATTCGCGCTACCTCTTCATAACCAGCCAAATGAGGATAACCGGAAAAGACATTGCGGAACTTTTCAGTACGTGTATCAAAGAGATAAAGCAGGTTGTTGTAGGTAATACACCAGATGTTTCCCTTTTGGCTTTTTATAATTTGCTGAATACGATTGTATTCAAGGCGGGTATCGTCCGTAGGATATGACTTATAGTTCTGAAATGTATAGCCGTCAAACTTCTCCAATCCATTCCAGGTAGCCATCCAGATATACCCTTTATCATCCTGCAGGAAATCCGCCACAGTGTTTTGAGACAACCCGTCTTTGGCTGAATAATAACGCACGTGCATCAGGCTTTGGGCAGAAAGCACAAACGGACAAACAAGATAGAGAATGATGAGAAACAATTTAAGCATAACAAACCTTTAGACAGACAAAGGTAACGTATTTCCGGCAATCCCGAAAAATTATCGCCGGACAAGAGAGCTTACAGCATAAAAAAAGAGAGAACATTTTGCAATGATGTCCTCCCTTTCAGCTATTTATTGATTGTTCGTTATCAATTTACCGATACTTTCGTAACCGAATCGTTTGCTTTCACAATATACCGGCCGGCCGGAACGGAAAGCGATACATTACGGTGAACTTCCAGATTTTGTATCAGCATGCCGTCTATGCCGTACACATAAATACGAGTCGGTATCTCAATACCACGTACGGAAATCATTCCTTTACTTCCTATTACGATCACCGGGCTTTCCATTGCTGTATTCTCAAGCCCCGTACCGGTATTGCCTACCGTAAATTCATCGGAAGCTTCACTCAATGCACCGTACTCATTTACCGACTGTACCGTAACCACGTCATTCAAATTAGCTTCATAACGAGTATCAACGGTAAATCCGGCAACTTTCCCATTAATAGTCACCACATAACAGATAGCATACTCATCAGCAGTCCAACCAAATGCCGTATCCCCTTCTTTACCATTGATTACCGGTTTAGAAGTCTGTTCCACCATCGGTAGCGGATTCCACATACCGGTAACAGCATCGGTACCATCACCTCCAAAAACATTTTCCAACGTATAGGAAGCGGCTTCCTCATCCGTCAGGAAGTTCTTTGCCTTGCCGTAAATCGTCTGTCCGTTTTCCTCATACCAATATTCCTCAATCGACTTTTCACTCATCTTATATCCGTTTTTATCCCAGATATTATATACCGCCCAAAGAGCCGGTATAGCACCCATCTTAGGATACCAATAACCCTCATACGGTTTCACACGGCATTCCGTATCGATAAATACCGTTTTCGGCTCATTGTGCCAGGGACGGCCGAAATACACTTGTGTCTTATCTTCCTTACCGTCGGGAGCAGTGATCGTCGTGTTTTTGAATACATATCCCCAACGTGTACAAGCTTGTGTCACATTCCCCTGACTGTCTTTCATATCCGTATAGTGTGACGGAGCAACGATGTAACCACCCGATTCACGGACAATATTCAGTGTACAATTGTCAAAGTAGACATCGCCTCCTCCATAAATAAAGTCCACTGCACCTTCAATCATCGTATTACGGAAATAATTGCGATCGTAATAATGCGGCTGGTTATTGCCCGTATTGGTATTTCCGGTCTTAGGGCTCAGGTAGGTATCCTGATAAGAACGGATGCGGCAATTATTGAAAGCTACCCGGTCCGCTTCCACATAAAGAGACAAAGCTTGTGGCCCACGGGCTTCATTACCTTCATATTTTGTCCACCATTCATTATCGATTGTCAGGTTCTCCGCATAAAAATCATTCGATTTGATAACTAACGTAGCACCTTCGGCCACGTTATACCAAGGTTGGGATTTATCTGCAGAGTTACTTCCCGCCACACGATCCTGCGCAATAGTCACCTTGTTTACATCCTCACCGATTAAATGTATAAACGGACGATCCACCACTACGATACGACTGTCCTCCGAAGCCGGTAACTTTCCACTCTGATCCTCCCAAGTATATTTCCCGGTGGAGAAAGTACGATTATTCAAGTCATTGTAATATCCTGCTTTAATAAAGATAAGCCAAGGTTTATTATTAGTTACCGGTACGGCATCAATCGCTTCCTGAATGGTTTTATATTGACCGATCGTAGTAGAGGTAGGTGCAATGCTCGCATCCAGACTTTGGTCTACTATCGCATTAAAGAGACGGGCTTCCGGTTTTACACGTTCCATCACCGTAAAAGTTGTGTTTACAGCCGGTGCACGATTATCCGAACGGTCTGTAACATATCCCTCCGGCAGTTCCAATGTATACTGAGTAGCATAAGCCAGATTCGCATAACGGAAAGAAACAGAAGAACTCCCATATTCCGGTTCCAATACAATCGTTTTACCATTACCTGTCAGAGTAGCTTCACCCGTTCCGGCTTGAATGCGTTCATCATAAGAAATGGTAATTTTTCCATTGGCAGATACTCCGGTAGCCTTATCGGCAGGAATAATCGCTTTAATGACAGGAGCATCAGGGTCTTCGTCGATAATCGGAGTACCGAATACATAGATATTACCCAATCCGGTCTCGCTATGATCCGTGTAATTCAAACCGCTTCCCGAATCAACCTTATCAAAGTTATATTCACCATTGTTATCATTCAGAAGCTCGTCACCGGTACCGGTAAAACGAATATAGACCATCTCCTTTTCGGCGACTTCTTCGGCTGGCAATTCAAAATCAACACTGGTAGCCAACCCGTTACTCAATTTATAAACCAATTCCTCACCATTATTGATAACGGGATTATAAACAGTACCATCTGTTGAGTAAAGTACCTTCCAATTTACATTCGCCGCATTCTTTGCCACCAAAGCAGCAGTAAAACGTACGGTCGTGAATTTCTTGGTAGAGAACTGAACCTGCATAGCTACATCCGTACTCCGATATCCGTTCATGTACAAACCATTCACCGAACTGATAACCGCTCCTTTGCGCATACGTACCACCGGAGTGCCACTGGAATTACCATCCAGAGAGTTTCCATTACTGATTTTCACTACAGAAGCAGTCGCATTACGTTCCGAGTCCCACACATAATCGGCAGCAAACGGATATGTTCCCTTGTTCGCCCAGATCTCTGCCTTATCCGAATTATAAGCGGCAATAAAATCCTGTATTTCATAGTTTGCAACAATCTCCGTATTCTGCTTTACAGTTACAGTGCGCTCGGGCTTCGTCACATTGGAATTCTCAAATTCATCCTCCCAGTTCAAGAATCGTGCAATAGGGAGTTCATTGGCAACAACAGTCACTACCGTACCTTCCTCGTACTTGCCTTCGGTGGATTCCGGATTCAAGGAAATAGAACCGATCTGCATTTCCAGGTCATTTATACAACGAGTTGTGAATGTATATGTATTCACCTCTTGAAAAACAGCTTTCAATGAAGTATTCGCTTTCAGTGAGAACGAATAAGGGTTCTCGGCAGACACTTCTTTTCCGGCATTATCCACCCAATTGATGAAGTGGAAACCAAACTTCGGTGAAGCAGTAACCGTCACATTCGTGCCCTCATCCATCAGGTCGCCCGCAGGCAATTGATTGACAGTACCTGCATTTTCCGGTTGCAAAGCTGTCGTAATACTGTATTGCGGCACTTCTACAGCCGTCCCGTTGACTGTACCCGTCATCACCACATTATTGAAACCGATTTCCTTATTATTAGCCAGGTTATAAACACTGATTATCAATGATACTTCTTCATCTGTTGCCGGCATACCGGTCAATTCATAAGTACATTCGGTTGCATTTACAGAAGCCCCGGAACGATTCGGCTTGACATTACTTGCCACTGTCTTTTTCATTCCATCGGCGTATTTCAGATAAATATCGATCATACCGCCACCTGTACCGAACACTCCCATCTTAAAAGAAATACTTCCCGGTTGATACATCAGACCTTTGGCGGGTTTTATAGAATAGACCAGATCGTGACCGTCGGTCGCTGCATTCATCTGGGCACTGGGCTTATAGTTATTCATACTCAAATTCTCATCGGCTCCTTTGTATTCCTGTTGTTTGGTAAAAGTCATTTCCTTCCCCAAGACAAAAGCAGTCGTACTAAAAGCATGCTCATTGCTGACAACGGCTTGTGACGGTTCATTGGCACCGCCGGACATTCCCCAAATGGCCGTTACCGTCTCATTGTCGAAAGTCTGTGCCGTAACCCATTGTGCGGCAAATCCCAGTATTCCGAGCAAACAGCCCTTTAATAAAGATTCTTTGTTCATCATATATATTCTTATTTTAGATATAAAACTCATTTCATTTTTTAATGATACGCAGTGTCTGTATCCGGTTTCCTGTCATCAGTTTACAGAGATAAATACCATTCAAGAAGCCGCCCAGACTGATTTCATGTGCATAATCCCCCGCTTCCAAGTTATCATTATAATGATGCATTGTACGTCCTTCCATATCATAGAGAGTGATATTCACCGGAGACAACTCGGAAAGCCCGTAATGCAAAGTAGTCTTATCAGTAGTGATTGCCGGAGCACAATAAGCCTTTCCTACATTCCGGGGCGTCTCTATCGAAGTAACTCCCCCTTCCGTCACTACCCCTTTCACCGTCACTCCATAAAGACAGATCGACTTCCGGTTCGACTTACTGCTATACCAGGGGTATACACGCAGATAGAGAGTCTCTTCTCCGTTCAGTTCGATAATCTCTTTCAAAGAAATGGGGTACATCGTATTGGATACATTAGCAGGGCGGTTACTGATCAACGTATATTCCCCGAATCCCGGATCTTTGGAACACATCACCCGGAAACACATGCCATTGCCACCGGAACCACCGGCATACAGTCCGATAGAATCGATATTGAAAGTGGTTCCGGCATTAGCCGTTACCGAAAATTCAATATAGCGGTTGTAGTTTACATCTATCTCATTTTCCGGCCATTCATCTCCTTCGATGATGTTGCGCTGAGTTTTCGTTTCCGGATCGATCCATCCATCTATCCAAGTCGTCGGATTTCCCGGTTTGGCATAACGGTCGGCATACATCTGGCTGAAAACTTCTTCTGCTGCCAAGATGGGGCCGGTTACCACTGCTTTGGTATCCTGACTTAACTGCCAATAGGCCTGAGCAGCTACTCCTCCTTCAAAAGACACACCCTCACCTGTCAACGTTGCCGTTTTAGTATTCGTGCCATTGCTCACAGTCAGCGTTCCATTCTTTACACCTTTCTCCGTCGGCAGGAACTTTACATAAATAGAAGTCATCGGTACATTTCCATTCTCATAACTTATTTCCAAAGTAGAGGCAAATGCTTCAGTCGCGCTTCGGGAAACTTCAAATCCTTCCGAAGCGGTCACGGTTATTTTCCCGTTCTCCGGAGTCAAATCGATACCACTGACCGAAAAAGCATATACAGAACCGGCATTGAGATAACTTTTTCCGAAGTTATGCGAAACCGGATTAATCAATACATCCGGATTTGCATTAAAATACTCCGTCAATAATCCTTGTGCCGCCAATCCCTGTACAGCCAAACGGGCATAAAGTGTAGCCCCATATTCTCCGATATGAGTACCATCGCCTACATTATAAATAAGTTCTTTTGCTTTCTCTTCACCGTATTCGTCACAAATAGCACGCGTCAAAGCCGTATGGTCCACCAATAAGCAATTCAGCTCCACAGCCACTTCTTTCATAGCAGCTACATAGTCCAGGTCTCTACCGGAGGACATGATCACATCCGCTCCCAGATTATGCGCCCCTTTATCCGTTATCTTATTAGCGCTGAAATAACCGCGTACAATCGGAGTGAACAAAATAGGAGTAGCATTCAATTCCCGAACCTCATTGACATATTTCCGAAGGTATTCTTTGTAAGTAGTCCACGGATAAGTTCCGACTTCTCCATCCGCTCCCGCGTGTTTCTCATCATTATGTCCGAATTGTATAATGACATAATCCCCCTCTTTTATTTGCGGTTTCACTGTTGTCCAGAAACGGCTCTCCTCATAAAATGTTTTCGAACTCGTACCGCTCTTGGCACGATTGTTCAATGTAGCACCGTTGACCATAAATTGCGGAAGCATCTGAGGCCATCCGCGTTGGCCGTTGGTATTTACGGAAGGATCGGTCGATTTCTCTTCCATCGTAGAGTCACCGATGGTATGAACAGTAGGAGCCTGCGCAAAAACTGAAGCAAGCCCAAGACTGCAAAAGGCAGTCAGAAGAAAAGATTTTAATTTGTTTTTCATGATCGATATGGATTGTTTTTCGAAAGGCAAAGCTAATGCATGCCTTTTCTTTTTTATTGCACAATCTATTCAATCTCCCGATTGAACAAATTGTGCAATAAAATCAAATAACAATCTATATCCAATTACTCAATTTTTCCACATGATGGTCAAAAAATACCATCACAGAACTTCATTCTATCATCGAATCATGCTCTTTCAGATAAATACGCAACAGCTCAAAAAACGCTGGAGCGTCCAGCAATACAATATTTTCATCCTGCGTTTTCACCTCATCCATCACCTCACAATACCAGGTAGGCTGCTTTAAAATGTTACGAAACCAATGGAAAGGCAACGCCGAACGTTCTTTCACACGCTTCACAATTCTTCCGGCAGCAACTTTCGGATCATCGTCATTAATATCCAGATCGGCACGAATGACCGGCATATTGCCATGCAGGGAGGCAGTCACAGTTTTCTGAGGTACAATGCCATTCGGACTGAAAGAAGCATAACAGTCCAAGCCTTCTTCATTCAATCCCGGAGCCTGTCCGTCGATGACAAAACCAGTAACGGATAATCCCCACTTGTCATAGTACTTCTTACAATGCTTGCCCCATACCTTCAGTCCGGACGGAAGCCCGGACAAATCACGAGGTTCTTGCAACATACCCGGCATTATATATCCCGCACCGTTATCGGCAGAAGCAAAATAATCATTCTCAGTTGCCGTCGTACGGAAATTATGCATAATATGTGGTACACGTTCGGCCAATACAGGACTGATACACCACATCAACGGTAACTTTCCACGATTAGGATCATCCCAAATTGAGGGGGTACGTTGTGAAATCCATGCAGAAGCATCATAGTCGCCAACATAAAAGATAATAAAATTCCGCCCGGCCACATTCACTTTTCCATCAGCCGTCAATAATCCTCTTTTTTGCAGCTCCTTATGGGAAATCCAATCCTGTGTATATTTCTTTTTTGTAGGAAAGTGCTGCCAGAAAGAGGCATTCGCCAATGCACCATAGCTAATGGCGTCCGCATCCTTAAAAGCATTGTATGCACTGATAATACGGCTAAACTCCCACTCTGTCGGCACATCATCATGAATACCCGAAGCATGCATCGTATATTTATAAGCCCAAGAAGGGAAACCTCCGATATAACACATCTTCTCATGCTTATTCTGTTGATAAGCCAATAACAACATTTCTTTCAAGGTTTGCAAGTCCGTACCTACCGGCTGAGAAGGATCGTCTGTAGCCGGTTCATCTCCCCAGGGAGATAAGTCAAAGAAAAAGGCCCTCTTACTTACAAAAAAATCATGATTACTCAAGGTATGGTGATTTTTTACAGCCGCAAAAGGTTTCTGCTTCCAATACTGGTCGATGTAATAAGCGGCAAATTCCGTATTGCACTTACCGGTTTTCATATATTTCTCTATAAACCATACATAAGGATCATTCTTCAGAGAGCCGGTAGAAAGACGTGACGTTTCCGGTATTTCCATTCCTTTTTTACCTGTAAACATAGAGGTTCCGTCCGGATTCAACAGCCATCTTTTTACTGGTAGCTTCGGCCCGTGTACCACAAGACGGTCATACAGACTTCCCGGAGTATCGTCGTAACGAATGGCAACCAAATTCTCAATACCAGCCACAGAAGAGGCAACATTACTGGTGGAAGGAACATTTCCATCATAAACAACCACTCCTTCTATATAAGAAGCATATGCAGTAAATAATTCCTCCATCGTCCGGTACGTCTGCGTTTCACGTCCGTATAACCACTCTCCCTTCCGACTGTATTTATTCCACCAATAACCATCAATATCATTATTACCCTCCATTACAAAATAAACATACAAGCGGGGAGTATCCCTATTTACCACTCCTTGCAAAGTAGCCACAGCATGTACATCATCCCAAGCCAAATTGAGCCCCTGTGCTGTGCTCAAATCAGCCTGAAGGGTATAACGCAAATCATAAATACCAATTTTATTTCCGGCAAAAGTGGCATTTGCCACCAGCAATAATACAACTATTATTTTCAAATATTTATTTATCATTCTTAGAGTGTTCTATTTTCATCATTTACTTCTTACACGGTATTCTCAATATCATCAACGAATTAGCCGGACAATCGACATTAAATGTACTGCCAATTCCTGATAACTCAGAAACTTCCGGAACCACTTTAAAAGGAGTACTGAAACTATTTTCCTCAAATCGCTCATTCGCTCCTAATACAATTTTAGTCCCTTTCGAAGCAATATCCATCGCATTCTCCAACTCCACTTTGACTTTCCAGTTTCCGGACTCTGCATTTACCAATTTAACAATGATCTCATTGCGTTCCCTGTCATAACCCGATACAACATATTGCTTCGTCTGAGGAGCATACGTATATTCATATTGCAGTTCGTCATCCAAAAAACATTGCCAATGGGCACCTTTGATCTCAATCCGTACCGTATACCACTGATTCGCCTTTATAGACGTATTATTCCGATAATCAAATAAAGAAATGGAACCCTCATTGTTTATCTCACGGAAAATAACCGACTCATTGGTATGACTTCCCATATCCGCCATAAAATAGTTGTTCAGATCAGCACCGCCAAAGATAATTCTAAAACCTTCCGTACCGGATATCTTTTTAGCTTTCAACTCGATGGTACAATCTTCAAACTCACAGTCTTTAAGAACAGCAAAAGCATCTATCCCCTTCTGACTTTGAAACAGGACATCTTCTTTCACATTCCAATTCCCACGGACAACCTCCCATTTATTCACAAAATCATCCCATCCGGAAACATATCTTTCTTCACCGTTTGCTATAATTTTCAGGTCTTTAAATTCAACCTCTGTATTATTGGTTCCCAAACCGATAAATCCTTTCGTCCGGAATGCAGGGGCGGGAGAACCAACTTTCAAATCCGTATGCAGATTCACATCCGGCCGGTTCTCGGAAAACATTTTCAATACATAATAATTAGTACGACCGTAAACAGAATCATTTTTCAACACCAGCAGATGATCTCTTCCGTGAGCTGCATGCTGAATCAACGGGGCATAAGACACCATTTGAACCTTATCCGCATTCCTCTCAACTCCTGTCAGATAGGCAGCTTCTCCCAAAGATGAATAAAGAGAAGGCCGGCCGATAGCCGCATATTCTCCTACATAGATTTTATAAGGAGTATCATCGGGCAACTTATCATAAACATCAGCGTTATTATAGAACCAACCGGCCGTTTCATAGTAGTGGGGATCTAAAATATCGATTTGCTCTGCATCCTGAATATAAGGACTGAACATGAGCGCACATATAATCTCTATCTGAGGATACTTTTCCTTGATTGCCTTATAAAAGCGATTATAGTTTTTCACATATCGGAGGCCGATATTTTCATTTCCCACCTCCACATATTTCAACGGAAAAGGTTTCGCATGACCATTTTCCGCTCTTTTTTTTCCGTAAGT
>NZ_HF991026.1:3601-17485 GCF_000432295.1 Bacteroides sp. CAG:189 | reverse complement strand
TCAGAAAGTACACTAAATCAAAACTTTCATTCCCGTCAGATGATGCGGTGAAGAAAATGGTATACCTCGCTCTGATGGAGATTGAGAAGAAATGGACAATGCCGATTACTAACTGGGGATTGATTATGAACCAATTTATGCTTATTTTTGAAAACGGGATTCAGATATAAGAGACTTATAACTGAATCCCGTTTCTATTTACACAAAATTATGGATACTGCCGAATAAGAAAATAGCGAAAGGCATCCTCTACTTACTACTTGACTACTGGCTACTAACTACTATATTCCAACTACTATATTCCAGCTCCTAAATTCTGACTCCTAACTCCCAAATTCCAACTCCTACCCCAACTGTCCGATACGATTTATCAGTTCGTCACCCAATGCATTCTTATCATCGATATGCTCCAGTACGGCAGTTACAAATGGATTACTTTCAAAATCTCCACGAACTTGCTCGAAATCAAGTTTCATCTCATCTTGCGACCCGTCAGCTCCAAAACCAGTCATTGATGACATGGAGAATTCCTTACGTGCATCGTTATACACCATACGATCCAGCCCGATAACAGCTTCTTTCCAGGATTTTACAATACAGATAATGTCTTTGGCGGTAATTGTCTCCGGATCAAGACCATAAAACTCCTGAATCTTATTATAAGCCCATGTCCACTCATAGGTATAGTAATTGTTGTGCATCTCGGCAAAGCGGGCATTTATTTCTTTCAAACGATTGATTTCACCACTTTCTATCCCGGCCATCAGCTTTTCTATTTCACTCTTCGGAGCGATCAATCCGGATATGTCAACCCATTCTCCCAAACCTATCTCCGTATCCGGTTTCAGCCGTTGGCGAATTTCCTCGTTACTCTGGAACTTAATACCTTCAAGACGTTTGATGATAGAATTGCCCAAAAATTTATGAATGGCTATCTCATAATAACGAATACCGCTATTCAGGGAAGAATTCTTAATCTTGGCACTCTGATAAGAATAAGTTTCGGAAGTTTCGCCGGATACACGTTTCAAATCCTTTAAAATAAAACGCCCCTTAAACATTTTCTGAATAGTATATGGGCTCAGCAAATTATAATTAATATAATCGAGCTTGTTCGGATCTTTACGTTTATCGCGTTTCGGCCATTTCTGGGCATCACGAATGGTACCCACACTCCGTAAGTTCACTCCCGGTACAAGGAAAGTGGCATTCTGCTGTTCGATCAGATAAGAAAACGGCAGATTGGATGTATCGGCATGGTTCACATGACGTCCCATTACCAATGAAAATGCACCGACACGGGCCGGCCAGAGGATATAAGAATCCGAAGTGGTCTTCGCTCCACGTTCCAATGTACCTTGGTGAATAGGACCGAGTTTATACATGTGGTTACTCTGATTAGACCCGGAACCGGCATTCATAAACGAAAACATACCGGCAATCAGCAAGGTCGACTTATGATGTGTAACCGTATAAGGGCCGGCGAAAATAGCACAAGCCTCTCCGTTTTCTCCCTGACAATTACTGAAAAATAAGGAATCGGAAGCCGAATAATTATGCCCTAACTGACAAGCTTGTCCCACAAAACAACGAGTCAGCAGCGCACCGTCATCCACGTGTGATCCGGAAGAAATAATGAAATCGTCACAGATCACCCCGTGTCCGATATGAACCGGTGCCACCGCATTACTATTGACACTACCATTCGATAAACGGCATGTACCGCAAATATGACAACAATCGCCTATCCGTACATTTTTAATGGAACCGGTATTAAGTATCATCACATGATTACCGATTGTCCCCACAGTGGAAGCATGCTTATTAGAATAATAATCGGTAATCTTCTTCATACGGTCTATCAGCTCCGGACGATGACGATATAAAGCTAAGATATAAGCCTGATGCGCTGAAAGTTTGTCATTAATCAGCACTTCCCGGCCACCCGTTTCATTTAGAACAGCAACTTCTACTCCATTGCCAAAAGTCGTACGACCATCTACCAAAATGATATCTACATTTTCAATAAATGCATTATCCCCAATTTCATAGTTCGCAATGTAGTTCTGAATATTTTCAATGCAGCAGTTATCCCCTACTGTCACATTGTGCAGTGTCACATGACGTAGGCCGGCATGTTTTTTTATTCCACCCGGCAATGTAAAATCCGAATGAAAAACTCCTAACTTTACTTCACCCGAAAAGCGGGTGTGATGAACGTACTCGGTGGTAAAATCTTCTGCTACAAAGACTTTTCCCCAATCATCCGCCAGACACGACTGACTCTTTAACTGAAGAATTTCGTCTTCAGTCAATCCTCGGTAAATTTTTCCCATAATGTAAGTAATATAATGATGTGCCGATACAACAATGTATCCATACGACAATTGGCCGCACTATATTATTTACTAATACACCGCACGGCAATTGGCACATTGGCGTATTGACACATTAAATAATTATTCCTCCTCTTCTTCGTAAGTCTGATAAAGGAAATCATTATAGGGATACTTCTGTACGTGTAACTCTTTTACGCGTTTATAAACTACACTCTTCAGTTCTTCTATATTGATTCGTTCGCGGGCGGAAATGAACAGGCAATTGTCTTCCATTTTTGCCATCCACGTCTTCATCAGTTCTTCGAGTGTTAAGTTTTCTTTTGTTCTGGGGGTAAGGTCGTCTGCCGCTTTCTCCACGTAGGTATAAGCGTCTATTTTATTAAATATAAGTATCATAGGTTTCCCGGCACCACCGATATCGGCCAGGGTTTTATTCACCACCTCTATCTGTTCCTCAAATCCGGGATGGGAAATATCGACAACATGCAGCAACAAATCCGCTTCACGCACCTCATCGAGAGTAGATTTGAAAGAGTCTACGAGGTCCGTCGGCAATTTACGGATAAAACCGACGGTATCGGACAGCAAAAAAGGCAAATTGTCAATTATTACCTTGCGTACGGTAGTATCGAGAGTTGCAAAGAGCTTATTCTCGGCAAACACTTCACTCTTTGCAAGAAGATTCATCATGGTCGACTTTCCGACATTGGTATATCCCACAAGAGCCACACGAATCATTCTGCCACGATTTTTCCGTTGAGTAGATTTCTGTTTGTCAATTTCTGCTAAACGTTCCTTCAACAACGACATACGGTTCAATATGATACGGCGGTCCATCTCGAGCTGAGTTTCACCGGGACCACGAAGTCCCACTGAGCCACCTTTACCACTACCCGATCCGGAACCACCCCCCTGTCGTTCAAGGTGAGTCCACAAACGCTGCAAGCGGGGGAGCATGTACTTATACTGAGCCAGCTCCACTTGCGTTTTCGCATTGGCAGTCTGTGCACGCATCGCAAATATGTCGAGGATAAGCGAAGTACGGTCCAATATCTTGACTTTCAGTTCCGCTTCGATGTTACGTATCTGTTTAGCCGAAAGTTCATCGTCAAAAATGACCATTCCGACTTCCCGTTCGTTTTCTTCTTCATTCAGGATATATTCTTTTATCTCTTCCAACTTTCCTTTTCCCACATAAGTTACAGAATTGGCGGTCGGCAACTTTTGGGTAAACTTTTTCACAACTTCCGCCCCAGCCGTCTCGGCAAGGAATGCCAGTTCATCGAGATACTCGTTCGTTTTACGCTCATCCTGAGCTTGCGTAATAAGACCGACAAGTATCGCTGTTTCGACCTGAGCTTCGGAGATTACAAATTCTTTCATTCTTTATTTCTCGTATATAATATGTGCGCAAATATATAGTTATTTTTGCAGAAAGCCTTGTTCTATAAGCTTATTTAATTCGGAAACAATATTTTTATAGTCCGCCCGCCGTCCGCATTCATGCCATTCAGTGATAGGGTCTTTATCTCGGATATGTGCTTTCAACTCCTCCATAGAGGGAGCTGAGGACAATCGGCTATACTCTTCATAAGTATAAGAAAGGAAAGCGACATTCCGACCTATTCCCCTGTTGTCCAACCAATAGCCATCGTTCAGAAGAGTCGGCAGGCAGAGTTTTCCTCCAATAAAAAGATCACGCGGATGCGGATAAGAGAGAATTTGTGTACGGGAATCGTCCATCAATACCGGAACCAGATGAGAATAATCGCCTTTAGTCTTATAAACAAACACTCTTGGGGAACTGACAGCCGCAGACCCTCCCCGTACAGGTGTCTCTATAATCATTTGATTTCCCATATTCTGCTCCTCTTTCAATTGTGTAGCCGGAGTACGACAAGCACTCAACATCAGTGCAAAAAACATACAACCGGCCGTGATACAAACAATCTGCTTCATGTAGATAACTTTGTGATTTCAAACAAAAATAGAAATAAAACACAAAACCGGCAAGTTTGAATGCTATTTGTTTCAAACTTACCGGTTACCTTTATTTAATTATATTTACACCTATCCGGATCGTTTCTTAATAAACTTCCCACGATAAATCTTATCCTCAGAATGTAATATAAGAATGTAACCTCCTTTAGTCAGAACGTCTACCGGCAAAGCATAAGTCTCGCCATCGTGTATAGGTGGATATCATTGCCATACAAAAAAAGACCATTCTTTCACAAGAACGGCCTTTCAAAAACACTTTATTTATAATGTAAAGGGACGAAACCCTTTAAACATTTCATTGATTATCAATTCAAGCAGTAGATCACAACCCTTCATTCAAGTCGGTTTCTCCAGTAGGTATCGACCACTTCCAGAATGTCTTGTCACATACTCCGTCTTTGTAGCCGAATGTTCCGGAAACAGAAGCATCATAGTTACCGCCTTCTGCAAATGATTTTCTGACAACAGCAATTCCCCAACGTTTGCAATCGAGCCAACTATGTCCTTCACCCCAAAGCTCCAAACGTCTATACTTAGCTATTTCCTCAAAAAGCTGCTCTCCTGTCAAGTCACAAGAATACTCCGGATCACGGCCGGATGTTTTATTCAATTCAATCAGATTATCCCGTGCCGGTTGAGGGTTACCGCTATTCAAGAAATAATTGGCTTCTGCTTCAATTAGCAACATTTCCGAAGACCGGATCAACGGAATGGAACCGATTCCCGGCATACCTTCACAGGCATATTTAAGGCTGGTATAAGCATTATAAGGAGTCTCTGTCATATCTGAGAAATTGGTTTTGATGTATTCTTCTGCATTTGCATATGCTTCATCGCCGTCAGCACCGTCAGCAAACATTCCAACCATACTGGAAGTCTGTGTATCCAAAACTTCTTCTACAGTTTTGCCCTCAGGAAGGAATGTTCCTTTGTGTAAGAATAATCCTTTACGAATATCACTGTCAGATATCTCATCGATAAAATCACGAGCTACACAGACATGATAATGTTGGTTGGTAGCATAATAACCGTTTCGAGCGAAAACGACTAAAAAAGCACCGTAATACAATGTTTCCTGCGCATCATTAAATGTTCCCCAAATCCATTCGCTGTTGTTCTGGTAGAATCCTGCCTTATAGTCTGATACACTCATCAGAGAGCGACCTTCACGAGCTGCCTTGGCATTGTCGAGTGCAGTCTGGTAGTCGCCTTTGGAAAGAGCCACACGGGCTAAAATAGCTTCGGCAACATTCTGATCGGGATAACAGGCAGCCGACGTTCCATAAAAAGAATCACGAGTAATGTCACCGTTAGCTTTAAACAGGGAAATTGCTTGATTCAGATCCGAATAGATTTGCTCGTAGGTCTGAGCCAAAGTCGATAACGGCATATCACCGGTAGATTCATCTATACGCAGAACAATTCCTTCGGATCCTCCGTTATTGCTTTCTTTCCATGAATCGCAATATATCTGGCTTAAGCGAAAGAAAGAATAGGCACGAAAAGTAAGTGCACCGGCTTTAATATAATCTTTTTCGCTTTGTTCGCCTTCGGCAGCATCAATATTTGCTAAAACCGTATTGGCGTTTCCTATGATGCTATAGTAGTAGTACCATGGATAAGCACAGTAACCGGATGTTACATTCTGTGTAAACTTATTATTAAATATAACAGACCATCCCGGCGACATCAACGGATAATTGAAATCACGCCCCGGATATTCTAAATAGTATTGTATGACAGTACCTTCGCCATTATTTGCAAAGTAATCCCAATATGCTCCGTGTTGCATACTCATCAATTTACATAAGCCATTGATTGCTTTTTTGGCATTTTCTGTCGTACTGAGAACAGCTTCATTCGAAGCCTGATCGGTCGGTTCGGTCTGCAGCCAACTGTCAGAGCAACTGCTACCGAAAATTAATATTCCACTTAAAGCGGAAGCAAGTATATATTTAGTCGAAATTTTCATATTTCTGAATTATTTAGGGTTAAAATTTCAAGTTCAATCCGAATGAGACAACACGTGCGGTCACATAAGTCTGGTCTGCACCTCCACTGTAGCTATACTGCGGATTCATACCTTTACGAGCAGCAATTGTAAATGCATTTTCGACTGAAGCATAGACACGTAAACCATCTATATTCAATTTATTAGTAATTTTAGATGGGAAATCATATCCCAAGTTAATATTCTTCATCACGAAATAAGATGCATTCTGTAACCACCGGGAACTTGATATACCAAAATATTGAGAAGCAGTAGACATGGCTGCACGAGGAATTCCGTTCGGATCGATACGATTCGGAGATGTCTCTGTAATACCTTCGGGAGTACCATTCCATGATTGAAGCATGTCTTCATGTAATGCCGATGCACTATTGGCAGACATTCCCATCAAACTGGCATAATTCGTATCATACACTTTCCCTCCTAAAGAGAATGTTCCCAACATAGATAAAGAAATTCCTTTATAAGTCAACGAAGTATTGATACTGCCGTAAGTTTTTGGCAGAGCAGAGCCATGCCATTCACGAAGGCCGTAACTACCCGGATTATAACAATAATATTGACCATTGATTTCAAAAACATTTCCACTACTGATATTATCGTCCGTCACTTTTTCCGGATCGGCTACATATATGGCCATACCATCCATTTGATCGACACCCGCATAAGTGTAAGTAAAGAACTCATAGATACTCTTACCCTCACTCAACTTCTGCACCCCTTTAGTAATGTCTTTATGATCGGGCAGTTTGACTATTTCATTCTTAAGGAAAGTCAGATTGACACCTAAATTCCAACGCCAATTCTTATTATAGATAATATCAGCATCCAATGCCAAATCCACTCCTTTGTTGGATACAGTACCGATATTTTTAGTTATGATAGAACGTCCGGTAGGATCAACCGTAGTGGTTCCCCAAAGATCCGTAGGACCAGCCGACAACGGGTTATAAACATCGAATAACAGATCTTTGGAACGTTTGTCAAAATAATCGATAGAAAAGTTCAAACGATCAAACAGTCTTCCTTCCAACGCAATGTCAATAGAACTGGACTTTTCCCATTTTAATTCAGGATTGGCAAGCTGGCTCTTGATGTATGCTCCCTGGTGTGCATTGGTATCAGCCAGATATAATGCCTGATAAGCATAATAAGCAGCACTTTGGTCATTACCCACTTCACCATAAGAAGCACGAAGCTTTAAGTTATTAATCCAATTGAGTGATTTCATAAAATTCTCCTCCGAAATGATCCAACTGGCACCGATTGACCAAAAGTTACCCCAAGGATCTCTGAAACGGGATGAACCGTCCCTACGAAATGAGAGATCTGCAAAATAACGCATAGCATAACTGTAACGTGCTCTTCCCAAATAACTTTCCGTAGTATAATTATCCTCATATCCGGTCGCGCTTGTAGTTTCTGCAAAATTGGAACCTTGCGTATTCCCCTCAAGCATCATGTTGGTTTTGGAATACTGATTCAACGAGTAAGTCATTTTATATGCTTCGTGTGCCAACAACACATCTACATGATGAAAATCAAAGTCATGTTTCCAATAAAGTTCCTGACTGAATCGATATTCACGCTGGCGGTCATCATAGTTAAACAATCGTCCGTTATTGGCCGCACCGTCTCCTACATTGGTATTATTAAAACGTACCCGGTTTTGATTATATGTATAAATATCTCCCTTGACCGTCGCTTCAAAATCTTTTAAAAATGAAACAGTACCATAAGTCTGTCCACTGATTGTGGTTCTATTTTTACGGTCAAAATCATTTTTCATTTCATAAATGATGTGACGGTCATTCAAGTAATCATTGGCACCTCCAATGTGCAGATTATATTCTTTACTTCCTTCTTCGTCAGTCATAATACTACCATCGGCATTATGTTTGTATATCGGGTACACCGGTGCCATCATCATAGTTTGATAAAACGGATTAGCATATGCTGCTCCACCTTCGCTGGCCCCCTCCGAATAATTATTCTTACTGACAGCTCCGTTAAGATTGACACCTGCCTTAAACCATTTCACCGGACGGAAATTAGCATTCAGACGAGCGGAGAAACGTTCAAAATCAGAACTGATAGTATATCCCTGCTCTTTCAAATAACCGAATGATGCAAATACGTCATATTTGTCTTTTGCGACATCACTGCTCATATTGTATTCCTGACGGTGTCCGGTGCGTTCCACTTCTTTGCTCCAATCCAAATCGTCATATCCCGGAAGTACATTAGCGATGAAATTACCGTTACTATCAAATAACTTATCATTTGCCGCATCAAATATATTCGATTTGATAATTCCCATCACATTCTTAGTTGCATATTCTCCCGGTGTCATAGAGCCCAACTTGTCAGCCATGTCTATGGCTGCATATTCAGCTTCCCCTTTCCACATAGTTTCCATCCAATCTTTGATACCCAACCGATCATATTGTGGAAGACCACGCATATACATACCCTGTTTGATGCTAACCCGGAAATTAAGGCGTTCCGATTTACCTCTTTTGGTATTAATAAGTATGACACCATTGGCTGCCTTATTTCCATAAAGAGCAGAAGAAGCAGCATCTTTCAATACCGAGATACTTTCGATATCATCACTGTTAACGTCATTGAGACTACCGCTATAAGGAGTTCCATCGATAACAATCAAAGGAGAGTTCTCACCGTTCACAGAACTAAAGCCTCTGATTCGAATAGACATTTTGTCGCTTCCGGGCTCACCATATGTATTATTGATTTGGATACCCGGTGCCGAACCTTCCAATGAACCGGCGGCATTGGTAACAGGACGCATCTCTATATCTTTTGCATCCAGGGCAGATACAGCACCTGTAATAGACTTTTTACTGGCTGTACCATAAGCCACTACTACCACTTCTTCAAGTGACTGTGCATCAGACTTTAGCACAACCTTTACAGTCGGTTTGATCGCCACTTCCTGTGTCTGCATTCCGATGTAAGAAATCTGCAAAGTCTTTGCAGAACTATCAGTATGTTATTGTACTGATATACATATAGATACAAAAGCAAGAAGAACTAATAAAAGAATATTGAAAAGAATATAACTTGCTGAAAATAAAAATGTTAACTATTTTGTAGTAAAACTTTGTTTTAGTCATTTCTACTATTACAGTACTTTGTTTTTAATATAACCACCTGTATTATAGTAGATTATAAATTACTTATCTTATTTGTGTCGTATTGAAGATATACTTTTAAGTCACTAATAATATGTCCGTTACTAATTAATTTACTTTATAAATGAGCAGAACAATAAAAAGAGTAACTGTCGAAATACGATAATTACCCTTTCTTTGATGTAAGATATTATAAACGTTATTCGTTTATATCCTCCTTAAATCAGCAATCAATTCTTAATAAATTTAGCGGAACTTACCCCTTCGGTAGTAATTACCTTTAGTATATATATGCCGGAATCGTAATCTTCGCATGAAAAATTGAACTCTACGTTTTCCGGGCATTCGATTGCCTTTTGTAATTGTCCTTTTATATCATAGATCATCAACATTGTCATTGTTACAGGAGATTTTATAAAAATCCGGTTATTATCATTTGTGACGATAACATTCGATATATTATTTTGCTCCGTTTTTTTTAGACCTGTTCCTCCTGCTTTTACTACAATTTCTGTAGTTACATCCCGACCTCCTTTCACTTGACTCCATGTTTCAACATCATTTGCACGATACATTAACCAAATCCGATCACCGCTTTCCGGAGTTTTGGTAATGGTACAGGTGAGCGAATATCCGCTACCGGGCATACTTCCGCTGTTACCATCCATTGCCTCCAATTTAGAAACGGCATATTCTCTGGATATAAACTCTTTTACATCCCCATTCTCGCCAACCAATGCTAAGGCTATGGTACCGGCAAAATTGCGAAGACCATAATTCGCTATAAACGCAGCCATTACATCAAACTGAGTATTAGGTAAGAATTTTGTTTCTGTCGTAGATAATCCGCTATAAGTAACTCCACCTGAACTCCCTTTAAAAAAGGCCAGCATATCACGATAGCTTGAACCGGTTTCAGCTTTCTTTATACCTACTATTGCATTTTGTCCGATAGAAAATCCTCCGCCGGAATTACCTCCTATACCTTGTTGGTCAGGCTCCAGCGTTGATAATAAATAATACCCGTTAGCTGTGCCGCCCCATCCCCAATTTACATGATACCTATCGGCTTTGTAACCATCAAAAACAAATTGATGCCCCTCACGCTGGCTATTACTTCCACCATAAATCACAAGACGGCCGGTATTTAATTCCGCTTTTAACAAAGCATCCCACTCGTCACTTGTGTACCATTCCTTTTCCAGTACAGTCATACTTTTATCATACTTCATATAATCTACCATTCCCCGGGCGGCTATCAAAGTGAAAGCTCCACTTTCTTTAGGTGTATAATCCATCTGGGAAAGCACACCACAGTGATACATCAACCTTGCCACCTGATTGGCTTGCGTCGGAGTATAAACACCTTCTTCATAAATATCCGGCATATTGTCCCAATCGTAAGTTACCGTATAATTTGCAGAAACGGTTCTTTCATAAGTCCGTGTCGTATATGAAAATGTAGCGCCATTTCCTTTATCCGGCCAACGGTTATATTTCATGACGATAGCCAATGCAGTTGCTACACAACCCGTTGGAGCTATAATCCCATCTATCGGCGGACACATTTTGTTATAAGGAGTGCCTTGGTTCCATAGAGCAGTTTCCAACAGCACTTCATTTTCTGCATTGTCTGATAAGTATCCATTTTCCAAACTGTTCCACAGTGCTGTTATTGATGCAGACGGAACCCTATTTTGTGCTCTGCTCCAATTAATCTCTTCCCGATAGCATGTCATCCAGTTTTGTAAATTAGATGGCATGTTTTCAACCTCAAATTTTCCAGTATTGCTGTATGCCAATACAGGAACTGCCACATCATCACCGGCAATAATAACAAACCCGCCTTGAGGAATACGATTGAAAACATGAAAGGCCGGTATGGCATCAGTACGCGTTTGCGCGCTTTCACCATTCCATACGTATTCATATTTCGTTTCAACGGAACGGGTTGTTTCCTGATTTTCGAAAAATGTGCGGGCTAATTGCTCCGCTCTCGACACGGTTACATTATCTGCCCATAACAATGATGATGAAAAAAGAAAAAGCCAAAACAGATTACGTCTCATAAATATATATTTTTATATAATAAAGGTTCGATACTCGGCAACTATTAATCTCCAGAATAAAAATCCCCTTACTTTTGAGAAGAGCAAGGGGATTTCAATTTGTCAAAGTCAGCTATTATTCAGCTGTAAGACTCGCTTTATAAACATCAATGCTTAAATATAATTTCGTTGGATTTTTGCTGGCGGGAGCTGCGCCATCATTATCCTGAATAAAGAGAGAGTTGGCAGGGAACGTTATCACATCGTTTGCAATCGTCCCCAATGGATATGTTTTAATGTCATTTGACAAGTTTCCATAAACAGTACCAATTATCATCTCACCATACCCCAGGTTTAGACCGGTTTTTGCGACCTGCATCGTCACCCCATCAATAGTAGATGTCAATACAAACTGGCGCTCTCCCAGGAATGTTTCATTATAGGGATATCCGTCATATATTACAGGATCTCTACTAATATAATATTCTGCCGGAGCATAAGCGTTATTAAAACGATATTTCATAGAACTTCCCAAATCAGCTTTTTCAATCTCGATCCCTACTGCCATCGGACTAACTCCGAAGAAAGTGGAAACAGTACCATCTACATAAACACCCATACCGATACTTTCCCATTTGATACGTTGTATACTGGTTTTGGCCAGACTTGCTCCTTTATACGGGTTGACATAATCGGAATCAAAAGTCAACTCAAAACTATATTCAACTCCCATTTCTGCATTCGGGAACGTAACTACCATAGTTGTCTCTGCTTCACCGGCTGCAAAAGATACCGACTCCGGAATTACGAAAACATTATTAGAATTGTTTATCACTTTTACAGGTACAGTCACTGCCCCGTCCGTTTTATCACGGCCTACAGTTAGAGTTAATGAAGTGATAGCCGGATCGAGTTCATAATTATAGGTATTGGATTCAGAGAAATAAACACCGACACAATCAGGACTTACCGTTGGAGAGGGGTCTCTCTCAAGATCATCAGAGCAAGCACCAAGAGCCCATGACAATACTCCTAATACTGCAAATTTAATATATTTATTCATATTCTTCATATTTATTTAAAACGATTATTATTAGTCCGTTACACCATCTTTCAAGCCGGCACCGTCTCCCGGTTGAGGTTGACGACCGCCATTATTATTTGCTGATAAAGGAATACCGGCATTACTATTAGTCTCATCTTGAGGTATACGCATCAATAACCAACCATCATTGGATGCAATATTAAATGCGAAATTACCAGGAAAATTGGTTGTTACCGCACTGCTTACACGTACGATATTTTTGCCGAGACGCATGATGTCTGCCATCGAGAATCCCTCACCCCAAAGTTCTACACGGCGTTGGAACCAAACTTCATTCTGGAAAGAAGTTGCATCTGCAGAAGTACATACGTAATTTTCATCACGATAAGCTTTTATGAAGTTCTCCAAAATAGCCTTACCTCCCGGTAGATCCCCTGCCATAGCCGTACCTTCGGCGGCAATCAGCAACATCTCTTCATAGCGCATCATACACCAGTCACCTGCATTTTTATCATTACCTACTCCACCGTATTGTGCAAATTTTACATTGGTATAAGGCGCAAACGGAACTTTTACATCCGGGATAGATAATGATGCGATTTCATCGCCAATTGCATCTCCCCAAGTCAAATCAGCCAGATTGTCCGAATGTAAATTTTCGTCTACCCACCAGCCTTTACGTACGTCTGTATGTGGGATTTTCCGGAATAACAAGTTATTGATCATCTTATAACAGCCTTGTCCGGTTGCATATCCTCTACCGGCGAAAGAGCTATAAGCAGCCGGCCAGGTAGTAAGCTGACGTTGAATGTTGCTTTCTGCTATGATCGCTCCCCATATCCAGTTTGCAGCCTTATGATCTATAAATGTCGGTTTGGAAACATCTTCACGAGTATAGGGAGCATATCCCTTCATTGCTTCCTGAGCATCGGATGCTGCTTCGGCCCAATTTTCCATATACAGATTGGCGCGGGCGCGAAGTCCATAAGCCACATTCAAGTCCACTTCGTTTTTAGAAGAACGGGTGTAGTTTAAGTCTTTGAATATGTCAATCGCCTCATTCAAATCATCCATGATTAATTTATAAGCAGCTTCTGCTGTTGCACGTGGATTGCTTGACGGATCTCCTTCCATATCATGCGTTACAAGAGGAACGGTAGGCTTGTCTTCATTCCCTTTGTATTTAAACTGGAAATAAGGAACTATACATAAATAATCGAATGCACGAACCGCTTTTGCCTGCGCTTTATAACGAAGCAATGTCGTATTATCCGTATCAGCAGGA
>NZ_HF991026.1:0-3574 GCF_000432295.1 Bacteroides sp. CAG:189 | reverse complement strand
CAGGAATAGACTTCAAGATGTCATTTGCCTGCTTGATCTGGTTGTAAAACAAAGCCCAACGTAAATACGGATTGGCATATGTATCGCTACGATCAGAAAATTCGCTACAGGTAGAGAACCAGTTATAATCAGAGTTGGTTGAAACCATATCCGGACCATTCAAATCCTGGGAAAGGCATACTGCCGGATAACCGAAATCATCATCACGGGCACTGGTGAATATGACCTTATAGGATGCCGATATTTGAGAAAACATACCGGTTACATCGGCCTGTAATCGTTCGGGCATCATCTCAACTACTTGTTGCTTTTGTTCATTTGTAAATGTTCCGCCTTCAGGAATCGTATCAAGATCGGCACAAGATGCGATCAACGAACCTCCTAAGACCAGGACTAAATATTTATTTGCCATTTTCATAATTTCATCGTTTAGTTATTAACATTAGAATTTCAAAGTAATACCACCGGAAATTGTTCTCAGTGCCGAATATCGGAAACTACCGGAAGTGGTAGAACTACCTAATCCCCAGTATTGACGTGGATCCAATCCTTTTTTACCGGATATAACGGCCAGGTTTTCGCCGGAAACATACAGACGTAAACTTGAGATACCGAGTGTATTTGTCAAACGTTTCGGGAATGTATATCCTAACATGACACTATTCAAGCTCAAATAATCCGAGCTGACCAGGAATCGGGATGACTGTTTCTGGTTAGTGTCATCCGAAGCACAGAGACGTGGAACGTTTGAATTCGGATTTTCCGGAGTCCATGCTTCCAAAACATCTTTATGGAAATTGGTTCCTGCACCGTCACCACGATGCATCAAAGCTTCATAAGTACCATCATACAACTTACCGCCAAGTTGATAAGAGAACTGTACGGAAAGATCGACACCGTAAGCATTCAACTGTGTACCGAAACCACCGTATACTTTTGCCAAAGTACTGCCTAAGTCAGACTGTTTTGCTTTTGAATAATCATCAGTAGTGTTATAATCACCATTGTCCGGATCAACATAATATAATGCTTTACCGTTATCGTGGTCAACGCCTGCATATACCGGCAAGTATGAGTTATATAAAGAACCACCGATACGGTAAATAGCATTGCTGTATTTCCAAGACGATAAATGTCTTTGTGTTATTTTACCCCGCCGTTATTTTTAGCTGATTCTGCAAGATCGGTAATCTTATTTTTATAATGAGTTGCATTGACATTAGCAAGCCATTCTATATTGTTATTTTTGTAAAGTACTCCGTTCAAATCGATCTCTACACCTTGGTTCACAATTGAACCTACATTCATCGGAATAGTAGCGTATCCCATGGAAATAGGCACAGGTTGGTTATAGAGCAAATCCACCGTTTTACGATTAAAATATTCAATTGTACCATTTAAGCGGCTACCGAATAACTCGAAATCGACACCGGTATTGAATGCATACGATGTTTCCCATGTAATATCTTTATTACCTTTGTAAGTGAACGATACTGCAAAATCACCGTTACTGTCTGTTACTGAATATTGGTCGGCGTACGCATAGTAGTTTCCAAGATTATCATTACCCTGTATACCATAACTTGCCTTAAACTTTAACATGTCTACCCATTTTGCATTATACATGAAGTTCTCTTGGCTGATGAGCCATGCAAGACCTACACTTCCGAAGTTACCCCAACGGTTGTCCGGATGGAAACGGGAAGAAGCATCGCGACGATAAGACGCACTAAGGAAGTATTTACCATCATAGTCATATTGAATACGGCCCAAGAATCCCATTGTAGTATATTCATTCGTAAAAGAAGCCACCTTAGGAGGAGATGCAATTGCATTGCTTAATTCACCGATAGTCGGATTATAAATTTTAGTATTGCTACCTTGTAATTCCTGTATTTTCAAATTATATGATTCGTATCCTGCCAAAACATCAAAATTATGTAAATTTGCAAAAGTCTTTTTGTAAGTTGCAAGATACTGCTGATTGATTGCAAATTCCCGATAATGAGCCACATAAACTGCTCCACCGCTACTTACGCTCGAACCATAAAATGGATTTGATAACTCATTGCTGCGCTGGTTACGTACATTAGCACCGATATTGGCTGTAATAGACAACCCTTCTATCGGAGTTAAAATGGCATACCATTTACTGTTGATTACATCTGTATAAGCATTTTGCTTATCCAAGTCCATTGTTCCCAGGGGGTTACCCGACATACTGGGGCGGACAAAGTTCGTAGAAGAACCAAAATCATAAACAGTCAATCCGCGTTCGTCCACTTGAATGTTTCCGTCTGGATTACGTACATATACAGGATAAATCGGAGCAATCATATTGGTAAGCTGGAACAAGTTGCCGCTTGAGCCCCATGTAGTTTGTCCGCTCGGGGATTGTATATTATAATAGGTATATCCTATATTAGCACCGACTTTCAACCATTTTTTTGCTTGATAATCAGCTTTTGCACGTCCGGTGAAGCGTGTAAAACCCGAACCGGGAACAATACCGGAGTCATCCAGATAACCCGCTGACATGTAGTAGTTTATTTTATCGGAAGCACCTGCAACAGATATATTATACTCCTGACGAAGATTGGAATTACCAAATGCTTCATCATACCAATCATCCGGTCTATAATAATATTTGCCGTCAGAATATCCCAATGTAGCATTAGGATTGAGTTTGAAGTTTGTACCTATCAGTTTTTCTCCTTCAGGAACTGTATATACCAAATAACCGACACCACCATTTTTATCATCCAGCAAAGCCGCGTCGGCAAAAGCATAAGCTTCTGTCATACTGGAACCATTGTATGCTTTTGAGTTATACAATGCACGATACATTGTTTCATAATACATACCCGGATCTGTCATTACATCATAGGTAGGCACTGCACGACGATTAGAACCCCATTTGGCATCTACAGTGATAACAGCTTCTTTAGAATCTCCCTTTTTAGTAGTTATCAAGATAACTCCGTTGGCACCACGGGCACCATAAATGGCATTTGCAGCCGCATCTTTCAATACGGTCATACTTTCAATATCCTGCGGATTGATAGAAGAAATACTTCCATCAAAAGGAATACCGTCCACTACATATAGAGGAGAGTTGCTCGCACTCATGGAGCCGATACCGCGAATGCGGACAGTAGCAGCGCTACCCGGTTGTCCATTGTTGGCAATGGTTTGTACTCCGGATACCTGGCCGGCTAATGCATTCGTTACATTGGAAACAGAACGCTCGGCCAGTTTATCGGCCTTTACCGTCGATGCAGAACCGGTAAACGACGATTTCTTGGCAGTACCATAAGCTACTACCATCACCTCATCAATCATCTGAGAATCGGATTTAAGGAATATTTTCAGGGACGGCTTTATTGCAACTTCTTGGGTCTGCATACCAATAAACGAAATTTGCAAAGTCTTTGCAGAACTAATCTTATTTTAAATTGCTTATAATTAGTTGTTTATAGAAAAACATCAGTACTTTGCTGTATTTATTAATCCATATATTATTTTATTATAAATCAGTGTATTATATATAAAATATATGAATATTATTGTACAA
>NZ_HF991025.1:0-689 GCF_000432295.1 Bacteroides sp. CAG:189 | reverse complement strand
CCTTATGCAAGGTTTCACGGCTAAATACGACCTCTGTGAAGCAGAAGGTGGAGATTTGGCTGTGAACCCAAGGCTATGACCTTGCAGACAAGAGAGACATGACAAGCACCTTTGCGACACAATTCACATCAGGTAGCCCGAAAGGGATATGCGGAATAATGGAGGAAGTAAGAAAAAGGCTAAAACAGGGAAAGGTAAAACCGAGGATATGCCGCCAAAGCACATAGCCCAAACAACGACTGGTGAAAAGAGACAGAACTGAAAGGGCAAAGTAATGTCTCCTTTAACAATTTTGCTGGCCAAAAGAAAAATAGGTATGGCTTTGGAAGCTTATAAAAGCCGTTTAGTTTAGAACTTGAAGAGATATACAAAAAACAAACTAAACTTTATTATATTTGCAGTGTGCTTCGAATATCATCGTATGATGAGAACGGGATTGTTTTTCTTTCCGAGGGACAAAAAATTGGCCTAAAAAACATCAAGGGATAGACCTTATATTTGCTCTTTTTATCTTTTGGATAGCTAATTTTTGTCCCCAGTTTGTCCCCGAAGCATTTCATAAAAACATAATATATTAAATATCAATTTATTACAAGTCAAAAATGATACAAAACATTTTCTGCATCGGTAAGTAACCTATAATAAATTATCAATTAAAAAACAAGAATTCTCAACATTACGCACTGAAT
>NZ_HF991024.1:16414-31483 GCF_000432295.1 Bacteroides sp. CAG:189 | reverse complement strand
TCTCAAAATGAAAAATGAGACAGCCTCTTTTTCTTTTATATGAATAGGTTATTCAGCTTCAATAGCAGTTGTTTCTGCTGTTTCTTTCTTCTTGCTTAGCATTGTGTAAGCAATCGGAGAAGCAATAAATAATGAAGACAATGTACCAATGATAACACCCAGAATCATTGCAAATGCAAAGCTGCGGATAGAATCACCACCGAGGATAAAGATGCACAGCAATACGATCAATGTACTTAATGAGGTGTTGATTGTACGGGCCAAAGTTGTATTTAGTGAGTCGTTGAACAATTGACGTTTGTTACGTTTCGGATATAAACCAAAGAACTCGCGTACACGATCAAAGATTACCACTTTATCGTTGATGGAGTATCCGATAGCTGTTAGGATAGCACCGATAAACGTTTGGTCTATTTCCAATGAGAAAGGAACAAAACCCCATAATAATGAGTATGCACCGATGATCATGATCGTATCACTGGTAAGTGCTACTACGGAGCCAACACTGTAAGCAATATTACGGAAGCGAAGCAAAATGTATAAGCCGATAGCAATCAATGCTAAAACTACCGACCAGACGGCCGATGTCTTGATATCATCTGCAATACTTGGACCTACTTTCTGTGAACTGATGATACTGCCACCTGTGTGGTTGTCACGGTCAATGAAAGTAGCCAATGAAATGTTTTGAGTTAACAACGGCTTTAATGTTTCATATAAGTATGCTTCAATTTCAGAATCCACATTGTTACCTTCTTCTTCGATGCGGTAATTAGTACTGATACGAACGGTTTTTTTGTCTGTACCAATAGCGATAACACTTACATTTGCATCACCGAATTTACTTGCGATCAACTCACGTACTTGTTCGGGCTCGATAGCTTGTTCGAACTGTACCTTATAATTACGTCCACCTGTAAAATCGATACTTTGGCTCAAGCCACGAATAGCGAATGATGCTATACATACCAAAATAATAATACCTGTAATCATGAAGGAACGTTTGTTACCTTTCATGAAGTCGAAATGAGTATTTACCAACAGGTTTTTAGAAATTCCGGAAGTAAATGTCAAGTTCAGCAGTTTATCTTTATTCATGTAATGTTCGTAAACTAAACGAGTCATGAATACTGCTGTAAAGAACGAGCAGAGAATACCGATAATCAATGTAGTGGCAAAACCACGAATAGGACCAGTACCGAAATTAAACAGAATAATACCGGTAATAATAGATGTTAAGTTGGAGTCGAAGATTGCCGAGAAAGCATTGGAGTAACCATCAGCTAATGCTTTTTTCACTCCTTTGCCGCTACGTAATTCTTCTTTAGTACGTTCGTAGATAAGTACGTTCGCATCCACAGCCATACCGAGTGCTAATACCATACCGGCAATACCGGACATTGTCAGCGCAGCTTGGAAGGATGAAAGAATACCTAATGTGAAGAAGAAGTTGAGGATTAAAGCACCGTTGGCAATCATACCTGGGATGAAACCGTACATGGCGCACATGTAAATCATCAAAAGGATGAGTGCCACTACAAATGAGAAAATACCTGCATTGATAGATTCCTGCCCCAATGACGGACCGACAATATCTTCTTGCACGATGTGTGCCGGTGCCGGCATTTTACCTGATTTCAATACGTTTGCCAAGTCTTTGGATTGTTCCGGACTGAAATTACCGGTAATGATTGAGTTACCGCCTGTGATTTCCGTACTTACGTTCGGAGCAGAATATACATAATTATCAAGTACGATTGCAATAGAGCGTCCGATATTTTGTTTGGTCAATTGTGCCCAACGGCGTGCACCGTCTGTGTTCATAGACATGCTTACAGATGGTTTACCATGCTGGTCGAAATCGTCTTTGGCATCTGTTACTACATCACCTTCCAACGGAGCTTTACCGTTGCGTTCGGTAGATTTGATAGCATACAACTCGAAAGTCTGTCCTTTTTTGTCGAAATCAGCAGGAGCAACTCCCCATTTTAGACGGAGGTCCTTAGGAAGTTCTGCTATTACTTCTCTCATCGCCAAATATTTGTTGATTTCAGCAGTGTCTTTGTAATTAGCATAACCGATAATGGGGCCTTGACCACTTGAATTTAACTGAAGAATGGCCATCAAAGGATGTTCTTTTTTGATTTGCTCCATATTTATAGAAGCTTCCTGTTGGTTACCTTTCAGTGCAGCTGCGATACTGTCGGCAGCACTGATGGCTTTTGCCGGTGTTGCTTCCGCTACTACTTCTTCTGTTGCTATTACTTCAGTAGAGTCGGTTGTTGTGCTTGCGGTTGTTACCAGAACATCACGCAGTTTACTGTCTACAGACTGCATTACCGGCAATAATTCTTTCGCTGTATAGGTTTCCCAGAATTCCAGATTGGCAGAACCTTGGAGGAGTTTTCTCACACGTTCCGGTTCTTTGATACCCGGAAGCTCTACCATGATACGCCCCATTCTGTCTTCAAGACTTTGGATATTCGGCTGAACTACACCGAAACGGTCGATACGTGTACGGAGTACATTATAAGAGTTTTCTACGGCAGCTTTTACTTCAGAACGCAATACTTTTTCTACTTCAGCATCAGATGACTTCTGGTTAACTTTGTCTTTCAACTGTTGCGTTGCAAAAAGTTCGGAAAGTTTAGCGTCCGGTGCTATTCTGTGGTATTCTTTAATGAAAAGAGTGATAACATCGTCCTGGCTGTTGGTAGCTTGTTTGGCAGCAGTTGCCAGTGCCTGATTGAAATTTTCATCGGGCTTGTTATCAGCCAATGCTTTAATAACATCGGGTATGGATACTTCAAGGATAACGTTCATACCGCCCTTGAGGTCCAAACCTAAACTAATTTCCATTTCACGACACTGTTTCAGCGTATAATTACCCAGCCATACTTTCTCGTTTGAAAGAGAGTCGAGGTAGTCTTGTTCTACTTTAGTATCGCCGTTCGCTATCTCTTTTGCCTTATTGGTATAATGGCGGGTAACGAAGGAGAAAGAGAGGTAGAACACGCATACCAGCGTGAGTAATACCGCAAAAACTTTTACAAATCCTTTGTTTTGCATTTTACTTTTAATTTATTATGATTACTTTTTTAATTAATTCTGTCGCTATAAGGCTGCAAATATAGTTTTTTTTTCACATCCAGTGGTAATTAGCAGCTAAATATTTGAGGTTAAAACCGCATTTTGCCCTTAAACTGATATTTCTTTCAAAGAAATAAAATTTATCCCCGAAGGAAAGTAGCAATCCTCCGAGGATAAATTAGTCGGCTTCGAGTTTATTCTTTTTTAGCCTTAGATCGCTTTTTTTATTTAATTCATGCCTCTGTTTCTCAGCATTGGTTCCAATTGCGGCTCTGTTCCACGAAAGTTTTTGTAGAGTGTCATCGGGTCTTCGCTGTCTCCTTTTTCAAGCACATTGGAGCGGAATAAATTGGCTGTTGCTTTATCAAAGATGCCATGTTCTTTGAAAGCTTCAAAAGCATCATTATCCAGCACGTTTGCCCAAAGATAGCTGTAGTATCCTGCAGCATATCCACCGATGATGTGATTGAAATAGGTCGTACGGTAGCGTGGGGCTATTTCGGGGATGAGTCCTAATTTATCCATTGCTTCTTTTTCGTAAGAGATTACATCCAGATTCTTTACATCTGTCAGGTTGTGCAGATTCATGTCGAGGATGGCGGCGGCCAGTAATTCTGTTGTCATGAAGCCTTGATTGAAAGTCTTCTGTTTTAATATCTTATTGATGAGTGAATCGGGGATTACTTCTCCTGTCTGGTAATGTTTTGCATACATTTTCAACACTTCTGGTTCGGTGGCCCAATGTTCGTTTATTTGTGAAGGAAGTTCTACAAAATCACGAACGACGTTGGTGCCCGAAGTACCTTTGTAATTGCACTTGGTCAACAGTCCGTGAAGCCCGTGCCCGAATTCATGGAAAAGCGTTTCTACTTCGTCCATCGTTAGTAAGGATGGTGTATCGCCTATTGGTTTGGTAAAGCTGGCTACATTGCAAACCAACGGTCGGATATCTCCCTGCTGTTCACGATAATTGCTCATCCAGGCACCCCCACTTTTTCCAGGACGTGGAAAGTAATCTACATAGAAGATTCCTAAGTGGGAACCATCGGCGTCTTTTACTTCAAAAACTTCTACATCGGGATGATAAACCGGAATGTTTTGCAGTTTTGTCAATGTGATACCATACAGTTTATTGGCTACTGCAAAAGCGCCTTCGCGTACGTTTTCCAATTTGAAGTAGGGCTTGATCTCTTCTTCGTCCAGGTTGTATTTTTCTTTACGCAGCTTTTCCGTGTAGTACCACCAGTCCCAAGCTTCCAATTTTTCACCTTTACCTTCTTTATCCATCAATTTTTGCAGTTCAACAGCTTCTGCTTTGGCTTTGGGAAGTGAATGGTTCCATAAATTATTGAGGAATTCCATTACGGTGGTTGAATTTTTGGCCATTGTATTCTCCAAAACAAAGTTTGAGTAGCAGTCAAAACCTAATAAGTTTGCTTTCTCAAGGCGTAAACTGACAATTTGGGTGATTACTTTCTTGTTGTCGTTCTTGTCATCGTTATTACCACGGTGGGTGTATGCTTTGTATATCTTTTCACGGAGCGGGCGATTCTCAGAATACTGTAAGAAAGGCAGGCGGCTGGCATTGTGTAAGGTGAATAACCATTTTCCTTCTTGCCCGGCAGCTTTAGCTTCTTCCGCAGCACTTTGGCAGAACCATTCGGGCAATCCTGCAAGGTCTTCTTCTTTGTCGACAAAGAGTTGGAAGGCATTATTCTCATTTAATATATTATTACTGAATGTGATACCAAGAGTCGATAGCTCTTTGTTTATTTCACGCAGGCGTGCTTGTTTGTCAGCAGGCAGGTTTGCTCCCGAACGAACAAAATCTTTGTAGGTTTTATCCAACAGGCGTTCTTGTTCGGTGGTAAGGTGCAGGCTGTTTTTCTGCTGATATACGGCATCTACCTTTTTGAATAGTTCTTGATTGAGGGAAATGTTGTCGCTGTGTTCGGAAAGTACCGGCGCTATTTTTATGGAAAGTTCGGTTAGTGCGTCTGTTGTTTCTGCATCTGTCATATTGTAGAAAACGGCACTGACACGATCTAATATAGGAGAGCTGTTATCCAACGCTACGATTGTATTCTCAAACGTGGGCGTTTCGCTATTTTCAATGATTGCTTTAATGTTCCGGTTTTGCTCTTCTATCCCTTTCAGGAAAGCAGGTTCGTAATGTTCCAGCTTGATTTTATCAAAAGCCGGAACACCATACTCGGTTTGAAATTCGTTTAAAAACGGATTACTTTCTGTTTTCGTAGTGCAGGAGTACATCATACAACTTGCTGCTAAAATAATTATTGTTCTTTTTAATTTCATAAGTATTATAATTGGGTTATGATTATCATTTGTAGTGAATTACCGCTTGGCAACATAGCACCATATGGGGTAGTGGTCGGAGTCTTTAATAGAACGGTCTACCGTGCAGTTATAAGCTCTCAGGCTTTTACTGATTAGGATGTTGTCTATTCGAAAATAAAACTTATTCTGATTATAAGAAATTCCCAATCCCTGTCCTGATTCGGTGAAGGCATCATCTAACTTTTCGGCTATAACCCGGTGGGTATAGGAGATCGCAGTATCGTTAAAGTCCCCACATACAATAATATACGGATGCTGGGAAGCTGCAATTTCGGCTGCAATAACATCTGCTTGTTTGGCGCGGATGGCGGAAGCCTCTGCTAATTTACCGACCAAATGTTGAGTGCCACTTTTCACTTTATGGGCATTGGGATCTTTCAGCATTTCTTCATATACCGCTTTATCCGCTTTTGTTAACTTGTTAGATTCCAAATGGTTGTTGATAAGGGTAATTGTATCTTCATTGATTTTTAATTCATAAATGGCCGAGCCGTTGTAGCTACTGTCATATTGTAGTTTTCGTGCCGAAAGGATCGGAAATCGGGAGTAAACAGCTATCCGGTTATTGCCGTTCTCTTGACCTACACGTTGAATATGCCGATAAGGATATGCTTTCATACCCTCTTCTACTTCTTTGGCATTAAGATGTATTTTGGCAGTCGGAGAGATGTTGTGTTCCTGTAAGCAGATGATGTCGGCATCGCTCTTACGGAGATATTCGAGTACCGGATTTTTGCCGTTTTCCTTTTCCATGTTGCCAAAGGACATAATATTGTAGGATAGTATTTTAATGCTTCCCTCCGGAATATTTGCTGTATGAAGATTGATAGGAAGATAGGCCCGGATTTGCGGATAGCAGAAAGCAAAGCCAAGTATAGACAGAAGAGCGAACTTATAGCGTACGATTAACCAGAAAATAAGAAAACAAAAATTGATGGAGAGGAAAATAGGAAAAGTAAGTCCCATGCATGCTTCGACCGGGTGTATTACGGGAGAAATGTGTGGGCTATAGGCGGTCAGCAAGAGAACTCCGACAAAGAATGCATTGACTGCCAAGATCAGATAAGCGAAGACTTTTCCGATGTGTTTCATATCTTATTTTTTACTTGCATCGAAGAGGCTTTTCTTTTCTTCGGTAGTGAGGCTCTCGTATCCTGACTTTTTCAGCTTATCGAGAATGCGGTCCACCTCATCCGATTGCGCTTTTTTCCGGGCATTATAATCATAGTCTTGTTCGCGGCTGTAATTGCCATAATGCACTTTCATTTTGGGTTTACGCTTCCAGTTTTTTTTATAGAAAAGAGAACTCACTCCGTCTAATATTCTGTTTATCCAAACAGTGATATCTGTGCCTTTACTCAGACTGGCGGCAAACCAGAGACCTGCCAATGCACCACCTAAGTGGGCGATGTGTCCTCCGGCATTACCGGAAGTGATGAACAACAGATCTGTCAGGACCACTATTAAGGCCAAATATTTTAGGCGTATAGTACCAAAAAGAAAAAGGCGTACGGGATAGTTGGGCTCTCGATAGGCGGTTGCCACCACGATGGCAAGTACGGATGCGGATGCACCTACCATTGTCGATACTTCCACCATGGGACGGAAATAAGGAAACAAATTATAGGAAATCATGTACAATAATCCTCCGCATATACCTCCCAAAATATATAAACCGCGTAAATGCTTGCCGGAAAAGAAGTAGAGGAATAATTGACCAAACCAATATAGCCAAAGCATATTAAACAGAATATGCATAAAACCGGCATGCATGAACATATAAGTGAACAGTGACCACGGTTGCAGGATAAACCGGGTAAAGGAGGCCGGAAGTGCCAACAGTTCGAATATTCCGGCAGCGCTTCTATTGAATAGTTGCAATAGAATGTTTATCAATGCAGTTGCTACAAAAATCCCTACATTGATGTATATGAGTTGTATAAAGACATTTCCTCTGCGAAAAGCTTCTTTAAGATCAGTTATAATATGTCCCATGATCATTGTTTTTTTTCTTCCAATACATAATCAGAATAAAACCGAATATCATTCCTCCTAAATGGGCAAAATGAGCTACATTATCATTAGGATTATTGGCAAATCCGGAATATAGTTCGATTAAGGCATATCCGATGACAAAATATTTGGCCTTGATAGGAAATGGAAGCGGGAAAATGAACAATTGTTGATTAGGAAATAACATTCCGAAACCTAACAGGATCGCATATACGGCTCCTGAGGCTCCTACGGTATTCATCATATTCAGGTATTCGCTCATCGGTATTGTCCCGCTAAAAGTCTGGACCATGGAATATCCTGATAAGACAGTCTGGTATTCAACGAATTGTACGATCTCCTGGATAATTCCTGCACCGATACCACAAAGAATATAGTAGAATAAAAAACGTTTCGGCCCCCACACTTGTTCGAGAATGCGTCCGAACATCCACACGGCGAACATATTGAAGAAAAGGTGAGTGAATCCTCCGTGCATGAACATATAGGTTATCAACTGGGCGGGATTAAAGTCTTCGGCCATAAAAAAATGCAAACCTAAATAGTTTGCGAGATCTATACCATAACTTTGTGCAACGATTGTTCCTAAATAAAACAGTACATTGATAATTATCAGGTTTTTAGTAACTGTAGGCATCATATATTTGAATCTCTTTTATGCTAATTTACGAGTAATGGGTGCAAAAATACGAATAAATTCTGTTTTAAAGCAGAAAAATGAATCCCTATTAGCTCTTTTTCAGCAAATTGATGCGTTTTTTTGATGTTTTTATTTGATATATTGTTTTGTTAGTCTATATTTGTGAGGATTTTACGTCGTCTATCTTTTTGTGTAACACATATATTAATTAATCATTTACGAATTATGAATAAGGCTGATCTTATTAATGCTATCGCAGCTGAGTCTGGTTTGAGCAAAGCTGACTCAAAAAAAGCACTTGATGCTTTTGTGTCTTCAGTTACTGGCGCTTTAAAAGGTGGTGACAAGGTTTCTTTGGTTGGTTTCGGAACTTTCTCTGTTTCTGAGAGAGCTGAAAGAACCGGTATTAACCCTTCTACAAAACAAGCTATCACTATTCCGGCAAAGAAGGTTGCTAAGTTTAAAGCAGGTGCAGAACTCTCTGAGGCTGTTGAATAAACTATATAGTTGAAAGATTTTAAAAAAAGGGGGCGTGCTAACGCCTCCTTTTTTGTATCTTTGCGCGCAGAAAATAATTGTAAGCTATGAATATAGAGAATAAACTTGTAATGTCCGTAATAAGCGGACTGAAAGCTCTTTATGGTCAGGATGTTCCTGCCGTACAGGTGCAATTGCAGAAAACGAAAAAGGAATTTGAAGGACATCTTACCTTGGTTGTGTTCCCTTTCCTGCGTATGTCGAAGAAAGGACCGGAACAAACTGCACAGGAGATCGGTGAGTACTTACAAGCTAATGAGCCGGCAATAGCTGCTTTTAATGTGATAAAAGGCTTTTTGAATTTGACAATAGCTTCTTCTGCGTGGATTGAATTGCTGAATATGATTCATGCTGACGAACGGTATGGTATAATGGCTGCCGATGCTGATTCTCCACTGGTGATGATTGAATATTCTTCACCTAATACGAATAAACCCCTACATCTGGGGCATGTACGCAATAATCTGCTTGGAAATGCATTAGCCAATATTATTATGGCGAATGGCAATAAGGTCGTAAAAACCAATATTGTAAACGATCGGGGTATCCATATCTGTAAGTCTATGTTGGCCTGGAAACTTTATGGTAATGGTGAGACTCCCGAATCATCCGGTAAAAAGGGAGATCACTTGGTTGGGGATTATTATGTCTCTTTCGATAAGCATTATAAAGCGGAAATAGCTTCGCTGATGGAGAAGGGCATGACGAAGGAAGAGGCGGAGGCAGCTTCTCCACTGATGAATGAAGCCCGTGAAATGTTGGTGAAATGGGAGGCGGGAGATCCTGAAGTACGTGCTTTGTGGGCTATGATGAATAATTGGGTGTATGCCGGATTTGACGAGACTTACCGTAAGATGGGAGTTGGTTTCGATAAGATATATTATGAGTCGGATACTTATCTCGAGGGAAAGGAAAAGGTAATGGAAGGATTGGAAAAAGGTTTCTTCTATAAGAAAGAAGACGGTTCGGTATGGGCTGATCTTACGGGAGAAGGGCTCGATCATAAGTTGCTGCTACGTGCTGACGGTACTTCTGTGTATATGACTCAAGACATCGGGACAGCCAAATTGCGTTTTGCCGACTATCCCATCGATAAGATGATTTATGTGGTGGGTAATGAGCAGAATTATCACTTTCAAGTGCTCTCTATCCTGCTTGATAAGTTAGGATTCGAATGGGGTAAAAGCTTGGTTCATTTCTCATATGGTATGGTCGAACTTCCGGAAGGTAAGATGAAATCACGGGAAGGAACAGTGGTGGATGCCGACGATCTGATGGAAGAGATGATTGCAACTGCTAAAGAAACCTCTCAGGAGCTTGGTAAACTGGATGGATTGACACAGGAAGAGGCAGATGATATTGCCCGCATTGTCGGTTTAGGTGCATTGAAATATTTTATCCTTAAAGTGGATGCCCGCAAGAACATGACATTCAATCCGAAAGAGTCCATCGATTTTAATGGAAATACCGGGCCGTTTATTCAATATACTTATGCACGTATACAATCTGTACTTCGTAAGGCGGCAGAGAACGGTATCGTTATTCCTGAGCAACTTCCTTTAGGAGTTGAATTGAGTGAAAAAGAAGAAGGATTAATCCAGATGGTAGCTGATTTTGCAGCAATTGTTAAACAGGCCGGGACAGATTACAGTCCGTCTGTTATTGCCAATTATACTTATGACTTGGTGAAGGAGTATAATCAATTCTACCATGATTTTAGCATTCTGCGCGAAGAGAATGAAGCGGTGAAGATATTCCGTATCGCATTATCTGCCAATGTGGCTAAGGTAGTACGTTTGGGAATGGGCTTATTGGGCATTGAAGTGCCGGCCAGGATGTAAGAGTTGATGTGAGCTAATATAGAACATACGGGAATTCTTCAAGTAAGATTGACTTGCTGAAGAGTTCCCGTATATTGTTTTTATTCCAGTTAGTGTTTTAAGTGAAGTTAGAAAGACTTTTTTGACAGGGATGAATGATGTTTCTGATTATTCTTTCTTGTGTAAGTACCAGTCAGTGTTTTCATTACCATTACTTTTTACCCAATTTGTGAAATTCGGATAAATCTCGTCAATTCGTATGCCTTCATTTGAGCAGTCGAAGTCTTTGATGTTAGGCAAATGTATGGCATAAGGCATGTTGTCTTTAGAGATATAATACATTTGTTGGCTCTCATCGGTCAGATCATTTCCTTTTCCAAAATGGCTGCTGTCTGCCCGTTTAGTGGGTACATAATTGGGAAGATGCAGTTCTTTACCTCTTTCATTCAAGGCATTGATAATGATAAACGGATTATAAGGGGGGAGCATGGCTGCTGATTCGATCTGTGGAGTTCCGAAAGTTGTAGTGACGGTAAACTTACCTTTTTGTTTTACAGCTTGCTTCATGTTGTCTGCAACAATAATAATGGCATTGTCATTATCTGCTCTTTCCTCCAAACCTTTATTGTCAAACTGGAACAGGGGGCTTGCTGTGAATGTATAGTTCTCATAAGCAATATTTACGGCAGTTACTTTATCGGGAGTAACTGATAGGCGGTATCCGAATCCGTTAAAATTATTGTATCCGGCGCCATCCCAATAGGGAGTGAATTCGTCTATAGTAGAGGTAATCCGGTTTTGCATATTCTTATATACTCTTGATTGATAGTATACCACTACGTCGTTCAAGTCATAGTCTCCTTGATCTGGCCATAGATCTTCAAAAGCGAGCAATCCGAAATAGGTTGTATAGTTATCCTCTTCGGAAGGACCCGGATCTTCTGGCTTTTCCAATTCAGCCATGTTGCTCCCATCAATAGCTCCTTCCACATCTGCATGACAATACATAATAACGTCGGTATAGTTTGGTCGCTGGCTTTCCAATGGTCTGTCTTCTATCCCTATGGTAACCGAGCTGTTGGCCTTATCAAAAATAGCGATTGTGTGCTGATTGTTTTCATCGCCGTTTTTGGTATTGAGTGCATTGACGGAGTAATAGTTATGATTTCCACTGGAGTGGCCGATATTTCCTTTGATAAAAGCACTCGAAGAGACTCCCCAACCAATAGTAACTCCTGCTGGAAATTTATCTTCGAATTGATTGGTTTCCTTATTCCAATAATGTAATTGTATCGTACTTCCACAAGAGATACCTGCCGATACAGGGAAAGCAATAATTTTTTGTATGTCGTTGACAGAACTTGGTAGCTGTCCGGTGGGGTAGGTATAATAGAGAATCGTATTACTTACTGAAGGTGCATATTTTCCTATCATAGCCAAGTTCACCTTTGTTTCCTTTATAATGGGAATGCCTGTTTCTACTCCCGGTGTGAAATATTGTGGAAAATAACTTTGCATTTCTTCTTTGTATGGAGATGTAGTAGCTTTGGTAATGTTGTATAGTTCGTTTTCCGGGAAGATGAAACGCTCCGATAGTAAATAGCTGGGGTAACCGGATTCGTTCCAATTTCCTAATACCAGCATATCGGAAGGATAGGTGTATGTCATGGCTCTGGTGTTTCCGCTTCTGTTTTTGGGGTCTTCTATGCCAGCAGAAATCCTGCTTGCAGTAACCTCTGTCTCTATGAAAGGTACACCTACATACGGTGAGTAGATATAGGCTTTCTTGATATAGGCTGGCAGGGTCGTTTCTCCTTTCAGTATGCCTTTGGCATCTGTTATACCGCGATAGATCGGCTCAATATCTTTCTTTGTACTGATCCCATCGTTTTCTTCAAAAGGGTTTTCGCTGTAAATTTCTATCGATACAGTATAGTCCTGCAAGCCTAAGTCTATGTCTATCGGACAATTAAGCGTAGTTTGAAAATCGAAATAATCGCCTTTTACAGGCTTCTCGGGAGCTTGTGATAAATCTACATCTTTTACGCAAGATGATAAACCGAACAGTAATATACTACTGGCGCAGAGGAGTCGGGTCGTAATTTTTTTCATATATATGTTATTTGATTTGTTTGCTGCTGCAAAGATAATAAGAAATAGATATAAAACACTGAAAATGAGTAAAAAATAAGAGACATTCTACAAAATGAGAATGTCTCTTAGAAAAAATCTTATTATGTTATTTCTTTTTTGCTGTCCGTCCCTTTTTAGGAGTGGACGTTGCTTTTTCGCTTTGCAGCTTGATAATCTCCAAACAAGTTTTCAGATTCAAATCTGCGGGAACCACATCTTTAGGGATTTTATAGTTACTTCCTTTATAAGAGATATATGGTCCGTATCTTCCGTTCAGTATTTCCAGTTCCGGTTCTTCGGCGAATTGCTTGATGTGGCGTTTGGCCTCTGTGGCTCTCTTCTCTGTGATAAGTTCGATGGCTTCTTCAAGCGTAATGGCCATCGGATCGAGTGTCTTAGGCAGAGATATGTATTTACCGTCATGGCGTACGTACGGTCCAAAGCGTCCTGTACCTATGCTTACTTCTTTATCCTCGTATTCGCCAACGACACGCGGAAGTTTAAACAAGTCCAATGCTTCCTGAAGAGTGATCGTTTCCATTGACAGGCCCTTCTCCAAACGTGCAAAACGGGGCTTTTCTTCCGAATCCGTACTGCCGACTTGTACGACAGGTCCAAAGCGTCCGATTTTGACCGATACTACCTTCCCGGTTCCCGGTTCTTCACCCAGAATACGTTCACCTACTTTATGTTCTGTTTTAGTAGCTAATGTCGACTCTACCGAAGGATGGAATCCTTTATAGAAGTGTTTCATGATTGCTGTCCATTGCTTCTCTCCGTCTGCTACCTCGTCAAACTCTTTTTCGATATTAGCCGTAAAGTTGTAGTCCAGAATATTTGAGAAATATTCGTTCAGGAAGTCATTCACTACCGTTCCGATATCGGTAGGCAGTAATTTTGATTTTTCTGCTCCTACTATTTCGGTATGTATGGCATCACTTATATTTTGGCCTTTTAGTGTCAGTATATTGAAAGAGCGTTCCTCACCTGCTTTGTCTCCTTTCTCTACATACTCGCGTTGCTGGATAGTAGAGATAGTAGGAGCATATGTGGAAGGACGGCCGATACCTAATTCTTCAAGTTTGCGTACGAGACTGGCTTCTGTGTAACGCGGCGGACGTTGGGTGAAACGTTCGGTAGCGACAATATCATTGTGCTCGAGCACCTGTCCTTTTTTCAATGGAGGAAGCAGATGGCTTTCATCTTCCTGTTCGTTTTCGTCGTCATACGATTCTTTATATACGCGAAGGAAACCGTCGAAAGTAATAACTTCTCCGGTTGCTGTAAACACATCATCATTGGTACTGATACCGATGGTTGCAGTTGTCTTTTCCAGTTCGGCTTCTGCCATTTGTGAAGCGATGGTACGTTTCCAGATCAGGTCGTACAATCTTTTTTCCTGTGAGGGTGCTTCTACGGTGGAGTTTTCCATATAGGTAGGACGGATGGCCTCATGCGCTTCTTGTGCACCTTTGGTTTTGGTGGTAAAGTGGCGCGGATGCACGTATTGTTCTCCCATCATGTTGATGATAGCCTGTTTGCTACCTTCAGTTGCATATTTCGACAAGTTGACCGAATCGGTACGCATATAAGTGATTAATCCGGCTTCGTATAATTTTTGTGCCAACATCATGGTTTGTGCCACTGTATACCCCAATTTGCGGGCCGCTTCCTGTTGCAGAGTCGAGGTTGTGAATGGTGCGGCCGGGCTTTTCTTTATCGGGCGTTTGGTAATATCTTCGATTGTGAATATAGCATCTTTGCAACTTTCCAAAAATGCTTTGGCTTCTTCTTTTGTCTTAAGGCGATGAGCCAGTTCCGCTTTCATTTCTGTCAGTTTACCGTCAGTGTCCGGTACGAGGAATATGGCGATAACGCGATAAGACGCTTCGCTCTTGAATGCCTGTATTTCCCGTTCCCGCTCTACAATTAGCCGTACGGCTACTGATTGAACACGTCCGGCGGAAAGAGCCGGTTTGACTTTCTTCCACAATACTGGAGAAAGTTCGAAACCAACGATACGGTCGAGGATGCGTCGTGCCTGTTGTGCATTGACCAAGTTGATATCGATTTCGCGTGGATTCTCGATGGCTTTTAATATGGCATTCTTGGTGATTTCATGAAAGACGATTCTCCGGGTCTGTTCCGGTTTTAGTTTCAATACCTCATAAAGATGCCAGGCGATGGCTTCTCCTTCGCGGTCCTCATCGGATGCTAACCATACAACGTCTGCTTTCTGGGCTTCTGCCTGTAGTTTTGTTACCAACTCTTTCTTGTCTGCCGGTATTTCATAATTGGGCTTGAAGTTTTTATCGATATCGATACTGAACTCTTTCTTCTTCAAGTCTCTGATATGACCATAGCTGGAGAGTACTTTGAAATCTTTCCCCAGAAATTTTTCAATGGTTTTTGCTTTTGCTGGAGACTCGACAATAACAAGGTTTTTCTGCATAACTTTTACTTTAATTAAGAATGCCG
>NZ_HF991024.1:5819-16384 GCF_000432295.1 Bacteroides sp. CAG:189 | reverse complement strand
TAAGAATGCCGAGAGTGGTGCTTTTCTAAGTTTCAACTCCCATTTATTCTGAAATTCGCCGACAAAAGTAGAAAAAAACATTTTCCTTACCTTATAATATAGAGAGAATCTGTTCCTTTTTTGCAAAAAAAGACTTTTTTTAGGAGTCAGGGAAGCGGGGAGACGAGATTTTTTAGTAATGGACAAATCCCGGAATAGAGTGCAATACAGCTTTATCGTATCGGTATCGAAAAGCGTGGCGGTGCGAGGTTGGGACCGCTGCTGTTTTGTTTGTCAAAAACTGCTTCACGGAGAATTTCGTATATCAATCCGCCTACGTCCAATCCGAGTTTGAATTTCTCAAAGCGGTAGTAAGGAATCACGATCGGCACTGTTTCCCAACGCCCTCTCATAGCATTATAATAGCGCTGTGCCCCTACTTCCATACTGAATCGGTCGGACATGTCGACGGACATGGTGGCGCCGTATCGGTGGGTGCTCATCCCATAGGAGTTTCCAATATCATACGAGCCGAAGAACTTGAGGGTAACTTGATCCGAAGGATGATAGAGCAAGGCTCCCGAGGTACTGAATGCTTGTCCACTGATGTGGCTCATATTTATTTTCATAGCATTGACGCTCAGTTGTAATGCCAGTTTGGGATTTAAAACATGTTGGTAACCGAGAGAAGCGTTGTTGAAGCGTCCGATTCCCGGTAGACTTGTCTGTGTTCCGGAACCGAAGAAAGCTCCGTGGCGGAATTGTTTTATGATGCCGTCTGTTTGATAGTCTCCCCGAAAGATCGGGGAGGGATTGGTATAATAGGGCAGATAGATTTCCTTTTTCAGTGAGATTTCAGGTGGATGATTCATAGGTTTGTATGGATACGCATCGGACGGATACAAAGGATAAGTGGCTCTCTCCATAAACGGATCGGGTGGAAGAAGCTTAAATGAGGTTCGGGAGGAGGTATGTATGCTGTCGTTGATCATGTGTGTACTATCTTCCTGGGCAGAGAGCGACAGCGAAACCGAAATCAGCAGGAGAAACATGCCTAAACGGATTGAAAGACACGATATATCGGCTTTTTGTATCATATGCTTTTACCCTCCTTTGTTTTTGTGAGTTTTATGTACAAAAATAACTAAAATATTCTGAATAGCAAATAGTTAGTCTGTTTTTTGATTCTGTTGACAGGCGCTTTGTAGGGAATTTCCTTTTCGAAGAAACAGAATATGGGAATGGTACATAATAAAACACCCTTTGCTTTTGAAGTGCAGAGAGTGTTTTATCGTACCTATATTAATGAGAAAGTGATTCTGTTTAGAATTGGAAACTCAGTCCGCCTACGAAATTGATGCCTTGGGTCGGATAATCCAGGTAGTACTGATACTCCTTATTCAGTAAATTGTCTGCTTTGGCGTAGATGGAAACGCCTTTGAACAGGTTATAAGTCGCCTTTAGTCCAAGGTTACTGACAGCCGGCAGTTTGGCTCCGGTAAAGAAATAGGGTTCCGTCCGGGAGATATATTGATAGCTGATGTTCAATGACAGTGCATGGATGGGGCGCGCTTCTATCTGCAATCCGAGTTTAAACTGAGGTTTCATTAATAGGGCGTCGTTATAATTGACTGTTTCCGAATCGACGTTAGGATCGTCGGCATCCCAATGATAATAAGTAGCATCGGCAGCGAAAGAGAACAAATCCTTATAAGCATAACTGATTTGTGCTCCGGCATGGAAATTGTAACTGTCCGTTTGCCCGTAATCTGTAAATACGCCTCCCTGGCCACCGGTTATGTCACTCATGTATGGGTACAGGTTGTTTTTCAGATTCTGGTATCCACCAAATAAGTCAAACCAAAGTCCGTTCACCGGACTGGCTTTGAAACCGATACGGGCATTGACCTGTTCATACGTGTCTGTAATGGGGTGTGAGAAACAAGCGTATGGGTTTATCTGCTCCAGACGACGGAAATCGTTCAGCAATCGTCCTCCGGTTGCTCGGGCATAAAGTACATAGCTGTCTGAGAAAATGTAGGCAAGATCAATATCGGGAGAGACATAAAAACTTTTACCGTTTTTGAAAGACAGGTCTACGTTAGCTCCGATATGAAGTCGCCAACTGTCGTCATTCAGTTCATAATATGGGTTTAAGTTTACCGTGGTACGGTTGTGGAATAACGTTTCTTTGTAGCTTCCCATTTGTCGCGGATCATAAAGGAGGTTATCCATTTCTACAGCGATACTAATCAATTGTTCTTCGTTGATCATTCCCGTTACATTTCCTTTGGTGCGAACTTGGGTTTCGGTGACTCCTAATTTATTTATCGCCGGGAAGCCTTGTTGCCGGTTGTACAACAACAGATTCGTTTCTGCCTGAAATTGAAGCGGTAATGTTTCGTCGGTCGACTTTAATCCGACGTGCATATCACCGGAAGTAAACTTCTGTTTATTGAAGATGGAATACGGGCGATAGTTGAAGTTGCTCAGTCCGAAGTGTCCGGCTATGTTCAGATTCATTCGATTGAACTGGTGCAGGTAATCGATGCCTGCTCGTGTACGGTAGTAAAATGCATCCCATTCATCTGGCTTTGAAGTGCGGTAAGAAGGCATGTCCAATGTTCCCTTCATTCCTACCATGTTGAAATTCACATTCAACTTATCCCGGTCGGAAAGGCGGAAAAGGTAATTGGCATAAGCGTCCAGATTATTGTAATTACCGTATCCTAAGCGTACATATCCCGGATGGCTCGTGGCTTGTGTCTCTTTTCCCGTATAGGCCTGCATGGTTCCTGCCGGGATATTCGAAGCCGGTGTGGAACTGACAGCATATTCCACCTCTTTTTTATTAACTACGGGCTCTTCTACTTTCGGCAGAACATTCACCTTAGCGGCATCCATGATAATGGGATTGTATTCCTGCTCCACCACTACCGTGCGGTTTAGGGTAGTATCTTTTGGCTGGGTTTGTGCCTGTACTAATGAAGGGATGGCAATAAAGACCATTCCCAAGAAGATATATTGATTACGTTTCATACTTCGTTACTTATTAAGTTTTTCCAGTCTGCTTTCAATCATACTTTCGATATCGTCATTGGCATGGTAATTCTGTTGCAAGCTCAACAGGTATTGGCGTGCATCCAGTTTTTTATCCATGGCTACGTATACATCCGACAACAGGACGAAACTCCGTGCCAGCCAATAAGCATGTGGGGTGCTCCGTTCGATATAATCGAGTAGTTCTTTCTCGGCTGCTTCGTATTCTCCGGAGATGTAATATTGCTGGGCTACCAGGTATTTAGCTTCCGCACCGTAAAGGTTTCGGGTATCTTTGGCGAGTGCTTGTAAGTCGGCCAGTGCCTTTTTATCTGCCTTTTGATTCATATATGCCTTGGCACGATAGTAGAGAGCCTCGTTGCCCAATTCCGGAGTCAGTTTGGCTTCGGCCAGCAGATCGGTTGCTGCATGAATGGTTTCCGTATCATCTTTGATAAGATAGGCACAGCGCAGCATTCCTGTTTCGGCCAATAGGCGGCGGTCGGCTGTGGTTGCCTTTTCTTTCAGCATTTTATACGAAGCCAATGCATCGGCAAACTGTTGCATGTTGAATTGTACCTCTGCACGCATTACCAATGCCTCTTCCGAGAACGGATTATCCGGATATTCCAGTAACTTGCCCGAATGAAGCAGAATCATATCGTAGTTTTTCTGTTCTTTGCCGATGAGACAGAGATAATAATGGGCATTCAGACCGAAAGCCCCTTCAGGGAATGTTTGCAGGTATTTATTGAAACTGCTCTTGGCTTCTTCGATGCGGCCACGTCCATAAATCTTTTCGGCAGCAATGTAAGTCAGTGAATCCTGTTCGCTCGCATCGAAGCGGATATTGCCGGGCATGGCAGCCGCCAACGCTGCGAATTCGTCGATACGGTTCATGTCTACATAGATGGATTTGAGGTCGAGCATGGCCAGGCGGGCCTCTTCACTTCCCGGATATTTATTGATCACCTGTTTATAAGCCTCGATGGCTTGGTCGTAGTTCCCGTCCTGATAGTACAGCAATCCGATTTCGGCGGCGGCTTTTCTTCCGACCGGACTTTCGGGGTATTTGCTTAACAGATCTTTGAAAGAGGAGATGGCTTGACTGTTATTGTCCATCAGTACGTATGAACGTCCTTTTTCATAAAGGGCGCTGACTGCATAAGGGGATGAAGGGTACTTCCCGACCAAGCGGTTCAACAAGGTTATTTTTCCTGAATAATCTTTCTGTAATCCCGAAACAAGGGCAAGCTGATAGAACGAATAGTCTCCCGAAGGTGTCCCCATGTTTTCTGCCTGAGCATAATATTGCTTTGCTTCATCAAAACTGCGTTCGTTCAGGAAGCAGTCGCCGATGCGGTTGTAAGCATCCGCCAAGGCCGTTCTGTTTTCGCCTTTTTCCAGTTGTATGTATTTAAGGAACCAGTTTCGTGCTTGTGCGTAGTCTTTCTGGTGGAAAGCAGTATAGCCCAGGTTATAGTGTGCCAGTGCATACATTTCGTTGTTTGTCTGGCGCGTCAGTTGCAGGTATTCGTTGAAGTTGCGGGTGGCTTCCTGCATCCGGTTCAGCCGGTAGTAAGATTCGCCACGCCAGTAAAGGGCATCCGCCTTTATCTGTCGGTTATATTGGCCGATGGCGATAGATCGGTCGAAATACCCGATGGCCTGTTCAAAAGAAGCATTGGCAAAAGCCTGCGTACCCAGTTGGAACAGGATTCTTTGTTTGGCTTCCAGAATGCGTGCACCCGGATGTGTGATACGGTCAATCGATTTCAAAGCTGCATCGTAACTGCGGGTGTTTAGATAGACCTCCACCAGATAGTTGCTTACCATGTCGGCATAGGCAGAATTCGGGAACTCGTTTAAGAACTTCTCGAATACGGTGACCGACTCTCCGAAAGCGGAGTAGGACGTCTCATGGATACAAAGCGCGTAATTGTAGGCTGCCTGTTCTTTGATCTTCATATCGGCATTGGAGGCGGCTGCCTGCTCGAAAGCCATGCGGGCTTTATTCTTCTCGGCCAGTTGCAGATAGGCAAGTCCCATATGCAGATAAGCATTTTGCGTCAGGGCATCATTAACGGTGGTTACTTCTCCCAATGTTTCGGCGGCCTTGGAGTATACGCCTATCTGAAAATAGGAGAGTCCCAACATGTAGAGAGCGTCCCGGCGGGGAGAAGCGTCGCTTTCAAGATAGCTTTCGAATGCTTTGATGGCTTCCTGATATTTACGGAAATGATAAGAAGCGTCTCCCAAAATACGGTACATTTCGGCGGCATGTTCGTTTTGCGGATAAGCCGACAGGTAATTTTGCGCTACTATTTCCGCTTTGTCGTAGTTTTTCTTGACGATGTAAATCTCGGCTATGTAATAAGGTACCAATGCTTTGTATTTCGGGTCGTCTTGCAAAGGCAGAAATCCCGCAAGGGCCTCGTCGTAACGTTTTTGAGTATAACGGATGTATGAGATGTAGTAAGCACAATCTTTTTCATATTTTTCGCTGCTGGCTCTCAGTGTCTCAAACCAGATAGCTGCCTCTTTCAAGTTTCCTGTTTTCAAATAACAGGTAGCCAGGAGGTAGGTCATATCATCGCGTTCGGTGTTACTCAGTTGGTCGAGCCGGGAAGAGTTGAGAAGTGCCAACGCTTCGTCGTATTTCCCTTCGTAGAAATAGCAGGCCCCTAATAGTGCATAAATCCGGTTGGCATAAGGAGTGTCCGGATACTGTTCGAGATAGTCTCGAAGCAGGGTAATACTGTTTTTATCTTTCAGTTCGTAGGCCGAACATACAAGCATATACTCTGCTTCTTCGCGAAATCGGGTAGCAGGTTCCTGTTTCACAAAAGCTTTCAGGGAGGCAGTTGCCGCTGCATAATTTTTCTGTTCGAACAGGTATCTTCCTTCCTTATATAAATTGGCAGGCGAAGTGATCTTTTCGCTGGTTTGTGCCGAAGTAATGATAGGTGCACAACATATCAGGGCACATATAAATCGTGAAATTTCTCTTTTCATAATTTAGTGTTTTGGCAAAAGTACTTGTTTTTGTAGACTTTACAGCAAACAACTCTTTAGTTTTACAGGTTTTAACGTCAACGGGAAGAAAATGTTTTTGTTATCTGACAAAATATCTTTGTGAGGGGGTTGTTTCTGTAATCCGATCGGATAAGCATATAGTTGCTTAAAACCGAAGTAGAGATCTTGGAATGAAAAAGTTACTTAGAAAAATTAAACGAGTGTTTGGATTGTAATGTTTTGGTTTATAGTGATTTATTGCTTCTAATTCTAAGAGTGCAAGAGTCTGTATTTATCTGGATGAAAAGTCTATGCTTTTACTATGTAAGAGTATAGAGGTTTGTAGTGCTTAAGTGTATACTTTTGTATCACAAAGATTGGAATGTTAAATCAGAAGGTTAATAAGGTTAATGCAGATAAAGGAATAGGTGGATATTAGCGCTTCTCATTTAGGATTATACTTTATCTTAGAAACACCTCAACTGTGGGAAGAAGTTTAAGATGAAGGATAAATTTCTCATTTTTCTTTATTTGGAGAAGGGAAACTTCTGTAAAGCCGGTACAATAATAAAGAATCAAAGTAAGTTGTGGCTGAAATCGAAGAAAAAGCCGAATGAAGTTGTTATATATGTAAACTTTATCTATATTTGCACCATGAGAAAAGAAAGAGAAATATTATACTATGAGAATTATTTCATAGACTTCTTTATGTCATTAGAAGATGGCGCAAAGAAAAAAATCTCTTATGTGCTCGATATGCTTAAAACGCAAGAACGGCTTAACAAGAATTTCGTTAAGCTAATTCGTGATGGTGTTTACGAGTTGAGAGCAAGCCATAATGGAAATATTTATCGGGCTTTCTTCATCTTTGATGATGGGAATATAGTAATGCTATTCAATGGATTTCAGAAAAAGACGCAGAAAACGCCGGATAGTGAGATAGAAAAAGCATTAAAACTTAAAAATGAATATTATGCAAGCAAACCCTAAGATTGGAAGCATGGATGCCGTATTAGATAAATTGTACGGTAAGGTTGGCTCACCTGAAAGAGAGGAGTTTCGCAAAGAAGCATACTCTTACTGTGTGGGGCAGATAATCAGTAACGCGCGGAAACAAGAAAAAATGACACAATCCGAATTGGCTGAAAAAGTAGGAACTAATAAAACTTATATATCAAGAATAGAAAAGGGAGTTATAGAACCGGGGGTTGGTTTGTTTTTTCGTATTATTGATGCGCTTGGGCTTAAAATTGAAATTGTAAAACCGATCATGTAGGCAAGGGCCGGAATACTAAACTGTTACAATAGAAGTCTCTCCCCAACTCTCTCCGTGGGAGAGGGGGTATAGATACTCTTGTTTGTTAATTAGTTACAGAACTAACTTGGCTCCCTCTCCTATGGAGAGGGTTGGGGAGAGGCTTTTTCGACTTCCGAAACCCGTAATTTTGCATTGTGAAGATTGATAATGATAAATGGAAAATAAGAAGATATGAAAGTAGTTGATTTGACACATGAGAGTTTTGCCGAGAGAGTATCGGATTTTCAACAATATCCCAATGGTTGGGAATTTAAAGGCAACAGGCCTTGCATCGTTGATTTTCATGCTCCGTGGTGCATTTATTGTAAAAGATTATCCCCTGTTCTTGATGAACTGGCAGTAGAGTACGATGGTAAAATCGACTTTTATAAAGTGGACGTTGATCAAGAACCTTTGCTGGAATCAGCCTTTTCCATCCGTACCATTCCGAATCTCCTGTTTGCACCGGTAGAGGGTACCCCTTGGATGAAGTTGGGGACAATCGGAAAGCCTCAATTAAAGAAAATGCTCGACGATTTGCTGGCCGGGATTCATGAATAACTCGGAGAGTTACTGTGAATAAACATGTCCAGTCCTTTCCGGATAGAATCCAATCCGAAATCTTCCGGGTGTATTTCCATAAGAGGAACGAAGAATGCATCAGCTGCATCGTCCATAGCGGCGATGTGGCTGGTGTCTTTAACTCTGCAGAGGAAGAACATGTCCAATGTGTGAACCGGGAATCCCGAATAAACGTAAATGTTCGGTAGCGTAAACAGATAGGTCGTTTTTTCTACTTTGAGTCCTGTCTCTTCCAGTACTTCACGGGCCACTCCTTCTTCTCCGGTTTCATTCATATCAATAAATCCACCGGGGAGGTCAAGCGTGCCTTTTGCGGGGTCTTTTGCCCGGCGGCATACAAGCAATTCGTTTTTCTCATTCAAAATCAATGCAACAGTGGCGGACGAGGGATTGAAGTAGTATATAAACCCGCAATCGGCGCATTGTTTGGATTTCTCATTATGTACCTTAAAATGCTCCGAACCGCATTTCGGGCAATATCTGAATTGGGATAGAGGATGTTCCATGTCTGATAAAGATTGATTCATTACTGCTTTTTTGATGTGTATCCAACAAATACTTGTTGCAAAAGTATTTTATAAAATGGAGAAAACAAAAGAATAGGCTATAACATTTAAGGAAAGTTGATATACGCCTGTATGATGGATTTTATCTATCAAGGCATAGAATTATTCGATTGGACTTTTTTTGTTTTTCCGGTAGCCATCCCCTTATCTTTGCATCGAAATCAAAACAAGTTTAATCAATAAATAATAAGTTTAGTATGGAACCAATTCTTAATTCTCAACTTCCTGAATTCAGTGTTCAGGCTTTTCATAATGGTAGTTTTAAAACAGTGACCAACAATGATGTTAAAGGTAAATGGGCTATTTTCTTTTTCTATCCTGCCGACTTTACTTTTGTTTGTCCGACAGAGTTGGTGGACGTGGCCGAGAAATATGATCAGCTTCAGGCAATGGGTGTCGAAGTGTATTCCGTAAGTTGCGATTCGCACTTTGTACATAAGGCATGGCATGATGCTTCCGATAGTATCCGTAAAATTAAGTATCCGATGTTGGCAGACCCTACAGGCGCTTTGGCACGTGCTTTTGGTGTGTACATTGAATCGGAAGGTATGGCTTATCGTGGTACTTTCCTGATTAATCCGGAAGGTCAGATTAAAGTGGCAGAGATGCATGATAATAATATCGGTCGTGATGCAAACGAATTACTTCGTAAAGTAGAGGCTGCTCAGTTTGTGGCTACCCACGATGGAGAAGTTTGCCCTGCCAAATGGAAGAAAGGGGAAGCTACCTTGAAACCGAGTATTGATCTGGTAGGGAAGATTTAACTTCTAATTTTCACCACTATGCTTGAATCCGCACTAAAAGAACAACTGAAAGGCATATTTGCCAATTTGGAAGGTAATTTTACCTTTGATATCTATGTATCCCCTCAACATGAACATCGCAATGAGCTGGTTGAGCTGCTGACTGATGTAGCTGATTGCTCTTCTCATATCTCTTGCCGGGTGAATGAGGGAAAGAGATTGGAATTCACTTTGTTGAAAAACGACCATAAAACCGGTATTACTTTCCGGGGAGTACCTAACGGACATGAGTTCACCTCTTTACTGTTGGCAATTCTTAATCTGGATGGGAAAGGTAAAAACTTTCCTGATGAACAGGTTTGTAACCGGGTGAAGGCTTTGAAAGGGCCGATACGGTTGACTACTTATGTCTCATTGACTTGTACCAACTGTCCCGATGTTGTACAGGCACTTAATGCCATGACTACGTTGAATGAGGCCATTACCCATGAGATGGTGGATGGCGCTCTTTATCAAGATGAAGTGGAAGCTTTGAAAATTCAAGGTGTACCTTCTGTTTTTGCCGACGGCAAGCTATTGCATGTAGGACGTGGCGATTTCGGTGAACTTCTGTCTGAATTGGAAGCCCGATATGGTGTGGAGGAAAGCCGGATAGAGGCAACGGTGAAGAATTATGACGTTATTGTTGCCGGTGGAGGCCCTGCCGGAGTTTCTGCCGCCATTTATTCGGCCCGTAAAGGTTTGCGTGTTGCCATTGTTGCCGAACGTGTCGGTGGTCAGGTGAAGGAGACAGTCGGTATTGAAAATTTGATTTCTGTAGTACATACTACAGGGAATGAACTGGCTGATAACCTCAAAAGCCATCTCTTGCAGTATCCGGTTGATTTATTGGAACATCGGAAAATAGTATCAGTCGAAGTCATCGGGAAAGAAAAGGTGGTAACTACCTCTGTCGGCGAAAAGTTTTCCGCTCCTGCTTTCATCATTGCTACGGGGGCGAGTTGGCGTAAACTGAATGTTCCGGGAGAAGCTGACTATATCGGCAAAGGGGTTGCTTTCTGTCCCCATTGTGACGGCCCGTTCTATAAAGGAAAACATGTTGCGGTAGTGGGTGGTGGAAATTCCGGTATAGAAGCAGCTATCGATCTTGCCGGAATCTGTTCGAAAGTGACGGTTTTTGAATTTATGGATGAGTTGAAAGCTGATAGCGTTTTGCAGGAAAAAGCAAAAAGCCTTTCCAATGTCGAGATTTTTGTAAGTTCTCAAACGGTTGAAGTTATTGGAGACGGTGATAAGTTGACGGCTCTTCGTATAAAAGACCGTAAGACGGAGGAAGAGCGTCTG
>NZ_HF991024.1:0-5801 GCF_000432295.1 Bacteroides sp. CAG:189 | reverse complement strand
AAGAGCGTCTGGTAGAGTTGGATGGAGTCTTTGTACAAATCGGCCTGGCTGCCAATAGCGCATCTTTCCGTGATGTTGTGGAGATGAATCGTTCCGGTGAAATTGTGATTGATACACATGGTCGCACCAATGTACCCGGTATTTATGCTGCCGGTGATGTTTCAACTGTCCCTTATAAGCAAATTATAATTGCCATGGGAGAAGGTGCAAAAGCTGCTTTATCAGCGTTTGAGGATAGGGTACGCGGAGTTATTTGACAAATAGGTTTTTCTTAGGAGATTTTTTTAAGAAGGATAATCGGTATTTCATGAAAAATCGCCAACTTTACTCACTGTTATGATAACTCTTAAAAAACGTACAGTATGAGAACCGTATTTCATTGCATGTGGTTGGTTGTGTTGTTGGTGGTGCCTTTTGTGTCCGGAATGGCAGCTTCTCCGGAAGTCGATGAATTTGAAATACTTATGGACAAAATACGGATGGATTTTGTCCATAATCCTTCGATAGAATCTGCTTTGTCCAAATACAATCCGGCTGATGGCTCGTTTACCGATATCGATTATAGTCGAACGGATCGTACAAACTGGGAGCCGTTGATTCATATCGATCGTATTTCTGATTTTGTTTTTGCTTATACGAATGAGGAAAATAAATATTTTCAGGATGAGGCGCTTTATGATAAGATTGTTGCAGCTCTTGAATATTGGTATCGGCGTAATCCGAATTGCAGTAATTGGTGGTACAACCAGATTGCCGAACCGCAAAAAACAGGTGTACTTTTGATTCAGATGCGGGCAGGGAAAAAGCAAATACCATCTGATTTGGAAAACAGGACGCTGCAACGGATGAAGGTGGAGGGCGGTGATCCCGGCAAATGGACCGGAGCCAACATGACCGATATTGCCTTGCATTGGATTTACCGGGCTTGCCTGACAGCTGATGAAGATTTGCTGAAAACGGCTATCGATTATTCGTATAGTACGGTTAAGTATACCACGGCTGAGGGGTTTCAGTATGATAATAGCTATTTTCAGCACGGTGTGCAATTGTATATCGGTGGATATGGTGACGAGATATTAAAAGGAGTGACGCAGGTGGCAATGTATACACAGGGTACTCAGTACGCTTTGCCTTCTGAGAAAATGGCTATTCTGGATAAGTTCATGCGGGAGACTTATTATCAGACCATTCGTGGTAAGTATATGTTGTTTGATGTATTGGGACGTGGAATGAGCCGTCCCGGTATTACCGATAAAAGCGCTATGTCTCTGTTTGCCAAACGAATGATTGTATTGGCTCCGGAGCATGCCGATGAATATCGGGCTATTGTGGAACGTCTGGAAGGACGGAGACCGGCCGATTATGGAATAACTCCTTTGCATACACATTACTTCCGGGGAGACTATACTTTGCATGTACGCTCGGGTTATACGTTTGATGTCCGTATGGTTTCCGCCCGTACGGCCCGATGTGAGTATGGTAATGGTGAGAATCTGAAAACTTATTTTCTTTCGGACGGTTGTACGAATATGGTTATTGACGGGGATGAATATTTCGGGATTTTCCCTGTATGGAACTGGACAAAGATTCCAGGGGTGACGGCTCCACAAATGCCTGTTGTGCCGAAAGCTGCCAGTGACTGGCAAACACGGGGAACTGCCACATTTGTCGGTGGGGTTTCGGATAGTATTTATGGAGTAACTGCTTACGCTTACGATGATAAGTATGCCGGAATAAATACGGCTGCTAAAAAGGCGTGGTTCTTTTTTGATGATGAGATTGTATGTCTCGGGGCCGGTATTACCTCTACGGCAACAACGGATTTATATACTACTGTCAATCAATGCCTTCTTAAAGAAAAACCGGTTACCGCATCTGTAAATGACCGGATCACTACATTGGGAATGGGAGATTTCTCTTATGAAAATAATCTGAACTGGGTTTTGCACAATGGGATGGGATATATGTTTCCGTCAGGCGGTCGTCTGTCTCTTACCAATCGTATACAGACGGGAGACTGGTATGATATCAATACTGCGGCTCCTAAGGGCGAACAGGAAAAAGAGGTGTTTACATTGGGGTTTGAGCATGGACGGTCTCCTAAGAATGCGGCTTATGCTTATATAATTATTCCTAATAAAAATACAGTGGAAGAAATGGAGGCTTATCGGACTGATGATCTGGAGATATTGACCAATACTGATTCAGTACAGGTAGTCAGGCATAAGAAATTGGGTATCTGGCAGATGGTATTCTACCGGGAAGCGACCTTTAAGCATAAGCAGATAAGTGTAACGGTAGATAGAGGGTGTGCTTTGCTTTTTAAAGAGACAGATCGGACTATTACACAGTTTCATATTGCAGATCCTGCTCAAACACAATCTGTTATTAATGTAGATATTCGTATACCTGCTAAAGTGAAGAAAGCCCAAAGAGTGGTATGTGATTTTACCGGTACGGGAATTTATGCCGGAATGTCTAAGGTATATTCTCTCAAATGAATTATCTTCGCCGGGAGAATCGGAGAAATAAATAAAAGAAGATATGTTGGATTTAGAGCAATTGACAGCGGATGTATGCCGTATCGCTACTGCCGCCGGGCATTTTTTGAAGGAAGAGCGAAAGAATTTTCGTCGTGAATCAGTGATTGAGAAATGTACGCATGATTACGTCTCTTATGTCGATAAGGAATCGGAACGCAGATTGGTTACCGAACTTTCGGCTTTGCTTCCGGAAGCGGGATTTATTGCAGAGGAAGGTTCTGCTACATATAATGACGAGCCTTATTGCTGGGTGATCGATCCTTTGGATGGTACTACTAATTATATTCATGATAATGCGCCTTATTGTGTCAGTATCGCTTTGCGCAGTCGGGATGAGCTGTTGCTTGGTGTTGTTTATGAAGTTTGCCGCGATGAATGTTTTTATGCATGGAAAGGTGGAAAGGCGTGGTTGAATGGTGAACCGTTACATATCTCCGATATCGATGATGTGACAAACGCTTTCCTGATTGTAGAACTGCCCTATAATGATGCGGCTTATAAGCAGATTGCCATGCATTTGCTTGATGATTTATATGGCAAAGCCGGTGCTATCCGTATGAACGGCTCTGCTGCTGCCGCTATTTGTTATGTAGCTGCCGGACGCTTTGACGGTTGGCTGGAGGCTTTCATCGGGAAATGGGATTATTCTGCCGCTGCACTGATTGTGCTCGAAGCCGGTGGGGAAGTTACGGATTTCTATGGAAGTAGAGATTTTATGGAAGGACATCATATTATCGCTACCAATGGTCATCTGCATACTTATTTGCAGGATTTGGTGAAAGAGGTTCGTTTTTAGTGATAAGCGAGGTAGTGATAAGTACTGTGCGGAGGAAGAGTATATTGATAAAAGACTGGTTGGATGCTTTTCTTTCGATCTTTTTTCCGCGGTGCTGCCTTGTATGTGGTGGGGTGCTGGCAAAGGGAGAAGAGTGCTTGTGTGCCCGTTGTAACATGGACCTGCCTCGTACGAATTATCATAAAATGAAGGATAATCCGGTGGAAAAGCTTTTCTGGGGGAAAATTCCTTTGGAACGGGCTACTTCTTATTTCTTTTACCGGCGGGGAGGAGACACGCGGCGCATACTTCATTCACTGAAATATGGTGGGCAGAAGGAAATCGGGGAAATTATGGGGCGGCATCTGGCGGTGGAATTATTGTCTTCCGGCTTTTTTGAAGGAATCGATATGCTTGTTCCCGTCCCTCTTCACAAGAAAAAGGAAAAGCTTCGTGGCTATAACCAGAGTGAATGGATTGCCCGTGGAGTTTCGGTAATAACGTTGATACCCGTGTTCACTTCCGGTATGGTACGTGAGAAGAATACCGAGACACAAACTCACAAATCTGCTTTTGAGCGTTGGGAAAATGTGGACGGTATTTTTCGGGTTACTATTCCTGAATATTTTTCGGGTAAGCACATACTTATCATTGATGATGTGCTTACTACCGGAGCGACTATCGTAGCTTGTGCTTCTGCTTTTGACAAAGTGGAAGATATCCGTATCAGCATTCTGACATTGGCAGTAGCGGAGTAATGCCTCTTTTGGAGCTTACCTTTTAGAATGACTCGATTACTAACTCTGAAGCCAATAACCCTTCGATTGCCTTTCCGAATGCCTGAAAATGTGCAGATGCGGCATGTACACTTATGGCATTTTGGTCTTTGTACTCCTCATAAAAAATAAATGCTGTAGGATTGGAAGGATTTTGATAAAGGTTGTAACTGATGTTGCCCTCTTCTGCTCTTGTTCCCTGAATCAGCGGCTCAGCCTTACTGATAAATTCCTGTTCTTTGCCCGGGAGTACCTCGGCACGGGCTACGATTGTTTTCTTTTCCATAATGTTATGTGATTGATATGCTGCAAAAATAGATATTAGTCTTGAGAAAAGGCTTGGTTTACATCAAAAAATCAATTGTCATTCAGAAGTTCGTCGTATAATCGTGCTAAACGTTTTCGCAAATGAAGCACGGCATAGCGTTTTCTTGATATCAACGTGTTGACTGTGATACCTGTGGATTCGGATATTTCTTTAAAAGAAAATCCTTCCAGTTCTGTCAGTTTAAATATGGTGCTCTGCTCTTCCGGAAGTTCATTCATGGCATTTTCCAGTTCTTCCCAAACCAGTGAACGGATGAAATCCATTTCCGGTGAAGCATCCTCGTCTAAAAGCAGACCGGTGAGCTCACTGATAAATGATTGATCCTCTTCGTTATTGTGAACTTCGGGTAATGCTTCTTCACGCTTTTTGCGACTCCAATCTATGATCTGGTTGCGCGTTACGGAATAGAGCCATGCTGATACCTGCTCAATAGGATTGGTTTCAATGTTTATTTTAGCAAGCTGATAGAAAACATTCTGCAAAATATCTTCACAATCCTCTTTGGAGGGAACCCGCTTGGCAATGAAACCTTTCAGTTGGGCTTGGTATTTCCGGAAGAGCTCTGATACATATTGATTCTGATTATCTCCGATTTTCTGAGACTTTTTCTCATTCATGTGCTTCTTGCTCGTGGAATTTAGCCATACGGCTACGTATATAAGCGCGTTTTTCGTCCCAGGTCATATGTTTCATTCTGTCGTGCATTTCAATATGCTCTTTGTTGAAACGGAAAGTGTTTGCGGGATGAGGGAAACCGAATCCCTTGAATAAAATGCGGCATAGGATCAGCAATCCGGCAGCTTGCCAGTAATTGATGGTACTCCAGCCGATGATAGATGGAATTAACGCATTCCATAACAACATAACAATGACAGCAGCAACAGCTATCGACAATATTACGATGGTGATTCCCCGAAAGATGTGTACGGCATTTCTTCTTTTCATTTTCATATTTCTTTTTTGATTAATCTACTATTTTCTTTGTCATTAAGCGGATAGCGTCTTCCGGACAATATCTTTGACATCTGCCACAACCGGTACATTCATCCGGACGTACCGCCCAAGCCCATTTATATCCGCCTTCTTCTGCAAGAGATATTACATTTCTGCGACATTTGTCTATGCATGTTCCACAACCGGTGCACTTGGCATCTATAATGAGTAAAGATATGATTTTTCTACTTCTTATTCCAAACATATTTCTAACTTGTTTTTATTCAACTGATTTTTATTTGATGGTATACCTTCTACTGTTGAAGACGAATCAGCACCGAAGATATTTTAAAGAAAAGTGTTTTTGTGTGTCGTTTTCGCACTTGTTACGATGGGATAGTCTTTGTATGGATATTAGGGGTCAACGTAAAAATCTGAGGGGTAAA
>NZ_HF991023.1:0-4972 GCF_000432295.1 Bacteroides sp. CAG:189 | reverse complement strand
AAGATACAGCTTTTTTCTAAACCTGCAAGCGTTTTAATAAAAAAAAGAGAGAAAAGATATAAAACATTCTCCAAATGCTTCCCTGTTAAAGGAATATATTGTACATTAGCAGAAACTTTTAAAACAGTCTACGACATGACAAGTAAAGATAATTATTGTGTAATCATGGGAGGCGGCATTGGCAGCCGCTTTTGGCCATTCAGCCGCAAAACACTTCCAAAACAATTCTTGGATTTCTTTGGCACGGGGCGTTCTTTGTTGCAACAAACCTTCGACCGCTTTAGTAAAGTGATCCCTACTGAAAATATATTCATTGTAACCAACGCAATGTATTCGGATCTTGTACAAGAGCAACTTCCGGAACTGAATCCGGACCAAATCCTGTTGGAACCGGCAAGAAGAAATACTGCTCCTTGCATCGCCTGGGCAGCATACCATATCCGTGCACTAAATCCAAATGCCAATATCGTAGTAGCGCCTTCGGATCATTTAATATTAAAAGAGGGGGAGTTTTTGGAAGCAATTGAAAAGGGACTTGATTTTGTTTCACATTCAGACAAACTACTCACATTAGGCATTAAACCCAATCGCCCGGAAACAGGCTATGGATATATCCAGATAGCCGAACAGGATGGCGATAATTTCTACAAAGTGAAAACTTTCACGGAAAAGCCGGAACTTGAACTTGCAAAAGTCTTTGTAGAAAGTGGTGAGTTTTATTGGAATTCCGGATTATTCATGTGGAACGTTAACACCATTATTAAAGCCGGTGAAACATTACTTCCGGAACTTGCTTCCAAGTTGATAGCCGGAAAAGACCTTTACGGAACACCAGAAGAAAAAGCGTTTATTAAAGAAAATTTCCCCGCCTGCCCCAATGTATCTATCGATTTCGGTATAATGGAAAAGGCAGAAAACGTATACGTTTCTCTCGGAGACTTCGGATGGTCGGATTTGGGAACCTGGGGTTCTCTTTATGACCTTTCACCCAAAGACGAGAACGGCAATGTCACTTTGAAATGCGATTCACTGATATACAACAGCAAAGACAACATAGTCGTACTCCCTCAAGGAAAGTTAGCTGTTATCGAAGGCCTTGAAGGATTTCTGGTTGCAGAATCAGACAACGTATTGCTCATTTGTAAGAAAGACGAAGAACACGCTATACGCAAATACGTAAATGACGCCCAAATTAAATTGGGAGACGACTATATCTAAAAGACAGAAAATAAAATCAATATAAGACCGGGAAAATGTATTTTCCGGTCTTTTTTATATCATTACAATTATTCATCCACATTTTTCTAAAGATATCGGTTTTATAACAACTATTTCTTTATATTTGCCACCAAATCTATGACCATTTTGTTTATCCCCCAATAAAAGAACAACCTATTAGAAAATGAACAAACCTCTTCAGACATCTTCCCGACTCGGTGTAGTGGATGCACTCCGTGGTTTTGCCTTACTGGCAATTGTATTATTACACAATTTGGAACATTACAACATTTACTTTATCCCCAATTCTCAGCCCGAATGGTTACAAATTATAGACAAGGGAGTGTGGGATACACTGTTTTTCTTATTCGCCGGGAAAGCTTATGCCACTTTCTCACTGTTATTCGGATTCAGTTTTTACATTCAATATCACAATGCAGAAAAAAGGGGAATAGATTTCCGGGGACGTTTCGCCTGGCGAATGGTTCTATTATTCTTATTTGCCCAGCTTCATGCATTATTCTACAATGGCGACATTCTGGTTTTATATTCAATTGTAGGTTTTACCCTGATTCCCGTTTGCAAATTGAAAAACAAAACCGTATTCTGGATCGCATTAATCCTGCTATTACAACCTTTTGAATGGGGACGAATGTTCTACGCGATGTGTAATCCCGATTATGTGATCAATGGAAATAAATTCATGCCTTACGCCCTGCTTGCTACGGAAGTTACAAGTCACGGTACATTCTTAGAAGTGCTGAACAATAATATATGGAACGGGCAATTATACAGCAACATCTGGCAGGTAGAAAACGGACGCCTATTCCAAACTGCCGCATTGTTCATGTTCGGTATGTTACTGGGACGTATGAAGTATTTCGTCAAGAGCAATGCCTCCATCAGAATATGGAAACGCATATTAAGACTATCCGTCATTGCTTTCATTCCACTGTATATCCTGCGCACATTCATACCGGAACATATCAGTAATCCTTCCATACTGACACCTTACAACGTCGTCCTCTCATCATTAGCCAATTTTTCCTTTATGACCATTCTGGTATCGGCCTTTACGCTGCTATGGTTCAAAAGAGAGAACGGATATAAGTGGCAACAAATTATTATCCCATACGGACGAATGAGTCTGACAAATTATATATCCCAATCAATTATGGGCGTCTGCATCTATTACGGCTTCGGTTTAGGACTTTACTCGTCCACCGGAGCAACGGCAACTTTGTTTATCGGACTCCTTATATTCACAATCCAACTGATATTCAGCCGTTATTGGCTGACACTGCATAAACAAGGGCCATTGGAATTCTTATGGCGGAAAGGCACATGGATAAAATTATAAAAAAGATCAAATCATAGAAAAGCAATAAGGCGTACGATCCAACCGGACAGTACGCCTTTCTATTCATTAAAAAGAAGAAAATATCATTTATTATTCCAAGCTTGATGAATTCGTTCGGCTATCTCCTTAAACTCATCACCAGATAATTTTAGTTTTGGATTAGAAATAATCATATCCGACTCCTTATTGATAGGAATAAGATGAATGTGGGCATGAGGAACTTCCATTCCCATAACCGCCACCCCCACGCGTTTGCAGGGAACAGCTTTTTCAATAGCTCGAGCTACAGATTTGGCAAAGACATGCATAGCAGCCAGATCATCATCACTCAAATCGAAAATATAATCAATCTCCTGTTTGGGAACCACCAGGGTATATCCTTTCACCAGCGGATTGATATCAAGGAAAGCAAAGAAGCGTTCGTCTTCCGCCACCTTATAGCAGGGAATCTCACCTGCGATAATTCTACTGAATATTGTTGCCATAATCTAAATATGATATATAAAATAAGGCAAGCCCTTTTGCAGAGACTTGCCTTTGTGTTAAATCGAAATATTTACTACTTCCAGATTAATCTTACCTTGTGGCACCTGGATTTCAGCTATATCACCTACTTTCTTGCCAAGTAAACCCTGTGCAATCGGTGTATTTACGGAAATCTTTCCTTCTTTCAGATTTGCCTCACTTTCGGAAACGATGGTATAAGTCATCTTCATACCATTCTTCATATTCTTCAGTTCCACTCTATTAAGAATCTGTACTGAATCTGTCTTTAACTTTGATTCATCAATAATCTTCGCATCAGCAATCACTGTTTTCAGCTTATTGATTCTCATCTCAAGCATGCCCTGAGCCTCTTTAGCCGCATCGTATTCCGCATTTTCCGACAAGTCACCCTTATCGCGCGCTTCGGCTATAGCAGCAGAAATCTTCGGGCGCTCTACAGTTTCCAGCTCTTTCAGTTCTGCCATCAATTTTTTGTAACCATCTTCTGACATATAAGCCATGATTTTTTCCTCCTTTATTTTAAACGGTCATATAAAACAAAAAAGAATTCCAACATGAATCATGCTGGAACCCTCTTCTCATTATTCCTCTGCAAAGATAAGCTTTTAAATGATATGCGTCAAGCAAAAAACAATGCTATGTAACATACTTTAAAGGAAATCTTCTTATTTATAACAACTTAAAGCAGTGATTTGATCGCGTTCTCCAGATCTTTCACATCTTCACCACGTGCACTTAGCTCATTATTCCGGTTGATAAGGAAGTAAGCAGGAACCTCGCGAACATTATATACCGCCGCGTTGGTAGAATACACGCCATTACCGTCTCGTACACAAATCCATGGCAAATTATCTGCCGATGTTTTCCAAAAATGCTCATCAGCATCCAAAGACACCTGATAGATTTCCAATCCCTGCCCTGCATACTTATTATAAAGCTCACGCAACATCAGATTATGAGGCGCCCCCGCAGGCGTTTGATAGACAGAGAAATCCAACAACACGACCTTACCTTTCAGTTCCGTCAGCTTACGGACATTCCCTTTTATATCACGAAGGCTGATATCAATGATTCCTGTCTCAGCTATTTTATCTTCCGGTATATCGATTGTTTTTTGCCGGGGAGCCCGGGTATTCTTCATCCCTTTTATAACGATATTATACAGATTCTTAGAGCGGACTGCATGAGGATAAGAATTGTTCAAGCTGGTAGCTACAGCAGCAAAACACTTCACATCGTCCTTACTGTTTAAAGGATCGAAAATCAGATAATCATTCAATTTCTGAAACAAAGCAAAATAAGCTGCCGCCGTATTAGGTGCTGCAAAAATATAGTTAACCTTCACATCGTCCTTATAATTTTTAATCAGTATCGCCAGACTGTCTTCAAAAACATCGTGCCCCATTTTGTCGGTACGGACGGCCATCAACAAAGCATTTACATCACTCTGCAAGCGTGCCTGTTTCAAACTAAGTTCTTTAATTTTCCGACTGCTTTCAGACCCTTCTACCGTATAAGCCGTTGCAAAATCAACATAAGGCGCTTTGATCGTGACAATTTCAGTAGAATCAACAGAAAAATTAATAACCTTATCTTCCACACGCAACCGATAAAACTCCGGAGATTCGGGACGGGGTTGTGTAAAATTAAACGAACCATTGCCTTTTATTCTTACCGAATCCAAAGATATAATTCCCTCCAAGGCCGATGATTCCAAATAAAGCATTTTCCCATTAGCATCCGAGACTTCTCCGTTTACCTTAAATTGAGAACCGGAATTACAAGAGCTCAAAGCTAAGGCAGCAAGTGCTACAAAAGTTATTTTTTTCATATCCATGCGTGTTATTTTTTTAGCAGCAAAGTTACTACAAAAAAGTGAAATGCGGA
>NZ_HF991022.1:51793-97955 GCF_000432295.1 Bacteroides sp. CAG:189 | reverse complement strand
ATTTCAGACATAACTTTAAGTTTTTAATTAATAAATAGTTTTATTTCTTTAATTTTGCGGTGCAAAGGAATAAATATTTATCGTTCTGCGCAAATATTTGATTAAATAAATGCAATCTTTTGCACATTTTTCACTGTTTTGTGCATAGAATAAGCTGATTATGAAGAAAAACATCGCAATTTTTGCTTCCGGTTCCGGCACGAATGCCGAAAATATTATCCGGTATTTCCAAGAGAATGATTTGATTAGGGTGGCGTTGGTGCTTTCTAACAGAAGCGATGCGTATGTTTTAGAGCGTGCACATCGGTTACAGGTGCCCTCAGAGGTGTTTCTGAAGGAAGATTGGGTCTCCGGTGAGCAGATTCTTGCTTTGTTGCATGAATATCATATTGATTTTATTGTTCTGGCCGGTTTTTTGATACGTGTTCCGGAGAGACTTTTGCATGCTTATCCCGATAAAATTATAAATATACATCCTGCTCTGCTTCCGAAATTTGGTGGAAAGGGGATGTACGGCGATCGTGTACATGAGGCGGTGGTTGCTGCCGGAGAGACAGAAAGCGGAATTACTATACATTATATTAATGAACATTATGATGAAGGTGATACTATCTTTCAGGCGAAGTGTCCGGTACTGCCGGATGACTCTGCAATTGATGTGGCACAGAAGGTACACTCTTTGGAGTATAAACATTATCCTTTAATAATAGAGAGGACAATACTTGGGAAATAACAACATCCCCATGTTCCTACAAAAAACATCCGGATGTTGTGCATGACAACATCCGGGTGTTTTAATAATATGAATTTATGGCTGATATAAGAAGAAGCCTGATAATCTCAAGTGCACATGCTTACATGATTGACTATTAATGATCTACATCTTCTTCCTCTGAACAGTTGCGACTCTTCTTGTTTTTTTATTTCTTAAAACGGAAGGTAACCAGTAATCCTTTATGGTCGGTTGGCCATACGTTTTTGGGAGTGAGGAATTGATCTTTTGACGTTTCTTCTACTCTTTGGCTCCGTACGATAGAACCTTTAGGGCCGAATATAACCGCCTTTTCTGCTTGAAGGCCTTTCCCTTGATAAAAGATGAAATCAATCCGGTCCCGTTCGTCGGCTTTGGGAGCCCATGTGAGTTTTTCGGGAGTTTTTAAAGGGTTGTCCGATGGATAAGTAAATCCGGGATGGGTGAGTGGGTTAGGATAAATTTCGCGATAGCTGTCAATGAATCCTGCATCTTCGAGCAGAGTGGTTACTGTCCAGGGGATTACCATGCCATTATGGTCGTACAGATTTTTGTTTGCTTCCACCCAGTCACGATGGGAAGGTTCGTTGAAGTCACCACCCAAAATGATGCTGTATCCTTCTGCTATATCTTTACGTGCCTGTTCAATAAATAAGCGAATCGCATCATCACGTTGTGAATCAGTATTGACCTTTAGAACTTCTTCTACTGTTCGTGGTCTGGCTATTTCTTTCCAAGTAGAACCGTCGTATCCGCGTACATTATAATATGCGCAATCCAAATAATCCAGATGAGCCGTATAAATGGCCACTTTATGTCCGTTTACGGTAGATAACAATCTGTAAATGCTGCCATGATCCTCCTTCTCGGGAAATACAGTCAGGGAATCCGTAATGGGATGTTTGCTCAATAAGCCACTGTCGTAGCTGTAAAAAGAGTAATAAGTCATGCCTTTTTCACGCAATGAAGACAGGACTCGGGCACTGAAGTTGCTATTCTTATAATTTCTGACTTCACTGAATGTGACGAAATCCGGTTTCAGACGAACGATTTCATTAATGATTGCTTCATAGCCACCTGGCACAGATGTTCCTTCCTGCCAGATATTCCATTGCAAAACAGTAAATTCCCCCGCCTTTTTGCTACTTACCGGGAGAGTACACAAAAGAAGAAAAGTAAATAAAAGAATTTTTTTCATGATTTCTGAAATTTAAATAGGTTATGGTTGGTTTTAATATAGTAGTTCAAAAAATACGGCAAATATGGACGTTTTAGCTTATGCTTATATGATAGGCCTCTTTTTCCCTTCTTAGGGGATAGTCTCCCCGGAGCTGTTCGAATTGTTCGGGATGGGCTTTCAGCCTGTTGCTGTCTTGTTGCGGATCATATATTTTCAACCATGCTTCTTCCGTGGTTGCCGCTTGTATCGCGAGGTTTTCCGGTTGTATGGGAGTAATGTTATATGTTGTTTTTATTCCGAAATACCGGCAAAGAGAGTCCAATGACATGCGGGTCGCATTGGCTTTTCCGTCTGCCGAATAACCGGCAATATGGGGAGTGCCTATCATTACCTTATTTAATAGTTCGAGGTTTATATTCGGTTCGTTTTCCCAGACATCGATAATGGCTTCGGAAATATAACCATTCTGCAGGGCATTTAACAGTGCTTGGGTTTCTATCACTTCTCCGCGAGAGGTGTTGATGATAACCGGTTTACGCTTTAATGACCGGAAAAAAACTTCATCGGCCAGATGGAAAGTCTTGTATTTCCCGTCTTTATATAAAGGGACGTGAAAAGTTATCACATCGCATTCCCGGGCAATTCGCTCCAGTGAACAGAAGTTCGTGTTCCCTTCCTTTTCTTCTCTGGGAAGGTCGTTTAGTAACACTCGCATACCTTGTTTTTGAGCAACGTCGATGATTTTGCCTCCTACATTTCCTACTCCCACGATGCCTATACACATTTTGTGAAGTTCTTTTCCTTTTACGAGTTTGAGAAGGGCAAGTACAGACTCTATATATTGTGCTACGGAGGCAGAGTTACATCCCGGAGCATTGGCCCATGTGATGCCGGCTTTCCGGCAGTATTCCGTATCGATGTGATCGAAGCCGATGGTAGCAGTTACAATAAACTTCACTTGGCTGCCTTCCAATAACTCGCGGTTGCAATGTGTCCGTGTACGGATAATTAATGCATCCGCATCGCGGACCAGTTCCGGAGTGAAGTCTTTTCCGGGAATATATACCACTTCATCGGCGATTCTCTCAATGGCTTTTTGTATGTAGGGTATTTTGTTGTCTACAATAATTTTCATATACATTTTTCTTTAGAGACAAGCAAAGATAGAATAAAAAAGTAAGAAAGGGTTGCTTGTGTGAGAAATATTCTTTAGCTTTGTCTTATTGTACATATATATAAGCAAGTTAAGATTATGACATTTAGTAACCTTTGCAATGACATCTTTTGGAAATCGACTAACGATTATCATATTACGGACAGTGTAGACGCTCCGATGAACAATCCTTACGAGCTGAAGTCGATAGAATATTATTTGTATCTGAAGAACTGGATTGATGCCGTGCAATGGCATTTTGAGGATATTATACGTGATCCCCAGATTGATCCGGTGGAGGCATTGAAACTGAAGCGTAGAATTGATAAATCCAATCAGGACCGTACGGATCTGGTAGAGTTGATCGACAGCTATTTCCTTGATAAGTATAAAGAAGTGCTTGCTCTACCGGATGCAACGATCAATACGGAAAGTCCGGCTTGGGCAATAGACCGCCTTTCTATTCTTGCATTGAAAATTTATCACATGCAACAGGAAGTGGAACGCACGGATACAACAAAAGAGCATCATGACCAGTGTCAGGTGAAGCTTGCTATCTTGCTGGAACAGAAAAAAGACCTTTCAACGGCGATCGACCAGTTGTTGGCAGATATTGAGGCCGGAAGGAAATATATGAAAGTATACAAACAGATGAAGATGTATAATGATCCGGCTTTGAATCCGGTGCTTTATGCTAAAAAATAAGAAATGTCCCGTATTCTTGTAATTCGTTTTTCTGCGCTCGGTGATGTCGCTATGACTATTCCGGTGGTCTATTCGCTGGCGGCTCAATATCCTCAACATGAAATAACCGTATTGAGCCGTGCGGTTTTGCAACCGCTTTTTCAGGGATTGCCTGCCAATGTGCATTTTATGAGTGCCGATCTGACCGGTAAGCACCGGGGATTATGGGGATTGAATACATTGTATTCAGAGTTGAAAAAGCAACATTTTGATTATGTGGCTGATTTTCATAATGTTCTGCGTACGAAATATCTTTGTCTAAGATTCCGGATGTCTGGAATACCGGTAGCATCCATTGATAAAGGGCGTAAAGGAAAAAAGAAACTGGTACGCCGTCATGATAAAGTATTAGAGAATCAGAAAAGTTCTTTCAGGCGTTATGCCGATGTCTTGGAGAAGTTAGGCTTTCCGGTTTTATTGAATTTTACCTCGATCTATGGTGAGGGAAAAGGAGACTTTTCTTTGATAGAGCCGGTGACGGGACCTAAAGGTGATGGGATAAAGTGGATTGGTATTGCTCCTTTTGCCAAACATGAAGGCAAAATATATCCTATAGAATTGGAAGAACAGGTAGTAGCTCATTTTGCCGGTCGCCCCGATGTAAAGGTATTCCTTTTTGGGGGAGGAAGGAGTGAACAGGAGGTTTTTGACTCGTGGATATTGAAATACCCGACTGTAGTATCGATGATCGGTAAGCTGAATATAAGCACCGAACTGAATCTCATGAGTCATCTGGATGTAATGCTTTCTATGGATTCTGCCAACATGCACCTGGCTTCATTGGTGAATACGCCGGTTGTCTCGGTATGGGGAGCGACTCACCCTTACGCCGGATTTATGGGATGGAAACAGTTGCCTACCAATACGGTACAACTCGATCTTTCCTGTCGTCCTTGTTCGGTATACGGGCAGAAAACCTGTTTTCGCAAGGATTATGCGTGTATGCGGAATATTAAGCCCGAGCAGATCATACAGAAGATAGAAGGTATGTTGGTTGATTAGGAATATTGTTCAGAGATAACCGTTTGAAATACATTGTTTGATTACATGGAATCTTTATTATACTATCTGATTTTTGCTTTTTGGTTTGTTGTTTCTCTTTTGCCGTTGCGAGTACTTTATTTTTTTTCAGATTTACTTTATTTCCCTCTTTATTACTGTATTCGATACCGCAGGAAAGTGGTACGCCGAAATTTGGTAGACTCATTTCCGGAGAAAAGCCTTGAAGAGATTGTTCGGATTGAAAAGAAGTTTTATTCTTATTTCTGTGATTATTTGATGGAAACGATAAAGCTTTTTACAATTAGTGAAAAGCAGATGCGGAAGCGGATGAGGTTTGAAGGAGTGGAAGACGTAAAAGCTGCTTTTGAAGAGGGGCGTTCGTGTTGTGTTTACCTGGGGCATTACTGTAATTGGGAGTGGATCACTTCGCTTCCCTTGCATTTTGATAAAGAAAAAGTTGTATTAGGACAAATTTATCATGTGTTGGAGAATAAGACCTTCAATGATCTTTTTGTGCGTGTCCGTAGTCGTTTTCAGGCTGTGAATATCCCGATGGCAGAGACACTCCGTAAAATAATCTCCTATCGCCGTGAAGGAAAAAAGATGATTATCGGGTTTATATCGGATCAGACTCCTTTTTGGAACAACATTCATTATTGGACAAATTTTCTGAATCATGACACACCGGTACTGACGGGTGCGGAACGCATAGCGCGACAGGTGGATTTTGTGGTCTATTATGCGGATATTGTCCGTGTGAAGCGTGGGTATTATGTATGTCGGTTGAAGAAGGTTGCTCACGACCCTCGTCAGTTGGAAGAGTTTCAACTGACGGAATTGTATTTCAGAGAGTTGGAAAGAACAATTCAACAAGCTCCGCAATATTGGTTGTGGACTCATAACCGTTGGAAACGTACCCGCGAAGAGTTCAATCGACGATACGATGAAGAAAGTAAACGGGTGAGACTTGATTAGATTGTTTTTCTATACACGTTTAAAAGGTCTTTAGTGAGCTTTTCTTCTTCGAATAATAATGCGTACTTTTTCCCTTCCTTTATCATTCTTTCTCTGAGCGATTGATCGGTTAATGTCTGCTCTATGGCTTTTGCCAGCCCTTTATCGTCTTCGGGATGTATGTATATGGAATGGGGGCCGCCGGCTTCTTCCAGACAGGAACCTGTGGCGCCGATTGCCGGTACGCCGCTGTTTAATGCTTCCAGTAAAGGTATTCCGAATCCTTCAAAGAAGGAGGGATATACGAAAGTGGTTGCCATCTGATAGAAAGCGGGTAATTCTTTGAAAGGAATGTTGCTTAATAAACGCATCCGGTTTTCCAGGTGGTTCTTTCTTAAGAAATCTTCTACGGTTTCCGCATACGGTGTCCGTTTGCCAATGGCGATAACGGTTATCGGCTCTTGGATATGTAGCAATGCCTTGGCTATCAATAACAGATTTTTTCTGCTTTCAATGCTTCCTAAATATAAAATATAGCGTTGTGGAAGCTGGTATTTTCTTCTGATTTCCTCCTTTGTATTTTCGGGTACTGTTTGCTTGAATTGTGCATCACATCCTTGATAAACAACATCGATCTTTTCTTCGGGAATATGAAAGAAAGATATGATATCCCGTTTGGTGCATTCACTGACTGCGATGATCCGGTCGGCATTCTGACAGGCTTTACGGAACTTGTATGCATATATTTTGCGATCGATATAGTGATAATATTCAGGATATCTTAAAAAGATAAGGTCGTGGATTGTGACAATGCTTCGTGTGTTTTCCGCTTTACGGATATTCAAAGGGAGTTCGTTACTCAATCCGTGAAAAAGACGGATATTTTCTTTTTCAATATCGGAAGTAATTCCCCATACCCGCCAGAGTGAGCGGAATTTTTTCCAGAATGTGGTTTGAGGATAACGCAGTTCCACGTTGTTCGCTTTTTCTATTCCGTTTAGCGAAGAAGTCCGGTTCGGATTGGGAATATAGAGTAAATAGCGTTCATTGGGTGCAAACCGGGTCAATGCTTCAATGACGAAGCGACTGTAATTGCCTAAGCCGGTTTTGTTCTGTGCGGCGCGTTTTGCATCGAAACCTATCATCATGATCAGTTTGTATATGAGTTGAACAGATTATCTTTATTTTATTGCCAAAGATAATTATTTGTACCCAATATTCAGGTACATTTATCTGTCATTCTTTTTAATAGATAATATTTTGGGTGAGTTCCATAAAAAAAATGTAACTTTGCAAATAAAAACAGCGAGTGTAATGATATTGCTAAGTTTTGATACAGAAGAATTTGATGTTCCCCGTGAGCATGGGGTAGATTATCCATTGGATGAGGCTATGAAAGTATCAGTCTACGGGACAAATCGTATCTTGGACTGTTTGTTGCGTAATGACGTGAAAGCGACTTTCTTTTGTACCACGAATTTTGCAGAGAATGCCCCGGAAGTGATGAAGCGTATAATCGATGAAGGGCACGAAATTGCTGCACATGGCTGTGACCATTGGAATCCGAAACCGGAGGATGTGGCCCGTTCCAAACAAGTCTTAGAGAAGTTAACGGCATGTACTATCTATGGTTATCGTCAGCCGCGTATGTTTCCGGTGTCTGAGAGTGAGATAGCCCGGCAAGGGTATTTGTATAATTCTTCTTTGAATCCGGCTTTTATTCCCGGGCGTTATATGCACTTGACAGAGCCTCGTACCTGTTTCATGAAAGAGGGGGTATTGCAGATACCCGCTTCTGTGACTCCTTGGTTGCGTTTTCCTCTGTTTTGGCTTTCTTGTCATAATTTGCCTGCCGGATTGTATCGTTGGTTATGTCGTCGCACATTGCGGCATGACGGATATTTTGTCACTTACTTTCATCCTTGGGAATTTTATCCTCTGGGAGAGCATCCGGAGCTTAAAATGCCCTTTATTATTCGTAACCATTCGGGAAAAGGCATGGAGAAGCGTCTGAATGACTTGATCTGTTATTTTAAATCGACAGGAGAGAAATTTGTCACCTATTCTGAATTTGCCAGAGAGAAGCGACAGAATCTATAAATACGGTAAGATTATGAAATTAGGTATTGTAGCCCCTTGTTATAATGAACATGAAGTTCTGGCGGAATCGGCCGGACGTCTGACTGTCTTGATGGATGATCTCGTTGCAAAGAAGAAAATAGATGCGGATAGTTTCATTCTTTTTGTCAATGACGGAAGCCGGGATAACACATGGGAGATCATTTCTCATTTGTTCGAAGTGAATCCTTATGTCTATGGGGTGAACCTGGCTGGAAATGTAGGCCATCAGCATGCTATAATGGCGGGAATGATGACGGCAAAAGACATGTGTGATGCTGTGATAACGATCGATGCCGATTTGCAGGATGACTTGAAGGCTATTGAAGAAATGGTGGATCGTTACAATGAGGGATATGATATTGTATATGGTGTGAAGATATCGCGTGATGCCGACTCCTTCATGAAGAGGAATACCGCTCTTGTATTTTATAAGTTGCAGCGTTCGTTGGGAGTGAAAGCCATTCATAACCATGCTGATTTTCGCTTGATGAGCCGTCGGGCTCTGGAGCAGCTCTCGCATTTTAAGGAACGGAATTTGTATTTGCGGGGGCTTGTTCCGTTGATTGGTTATAAGTCGACCACGGTAGACGATGCTATTAGTGAGCGTACGGCCGGTAAGTCAAAATATACGCTGAAGAAAATGTTGGCTTTGGCAATGGATGGCATTACTTCTTTTTCCACCAAACCTATTTCATTAATTTTAGGAGCCGGATTTTTCTTCCTGTTTATCAGTATTGTCATGACCGTGTATATCTTGCTGTCTTATTGGGAACATGCTACGGTTCCCGGATGGACTTCTATGATGCTGTCTTTGTGGTTTATCGGTAGCATTGTGCTTTTAGCCATAGGGGTTATAGGGCAGTATATAGGTAAAATCTATATTGAGGTCAAGAATCGTCCCCTCTATAACATTGAAACACTTTTGTGTGATAAGAAGAGTAAACTCCAAGATACGTCATCGAAATAATTATTGAAATAAGAGTATTTTATGAAACAAGTGCAACGACTTTACCTGTTTTTACAAAAACCGTTTTTTAGTGATTATCGTACTCTTTTTGGGCTATGGTTGCTATTGCCGGTCATTGCCACTCTCCTGAAATTGTCGAAACATAATAATTTTCTGATATTCAGATATGTATATTGGCATACTATCGAGCAGTTACCGTTATATGTAGCTTATGATGAGTATTGGGATACGAATCATTATGGACCTTTTTTTAGTTTGGTGATTGCACCGTTTGCAATGCTTCCTGTACGGTGGGGGCTGTTTTTCTGGTTGATCGTTTTGTCCCTGTCTTTGTATTATGCAATACGTAAATTACCTTTTTCCGACCGGAAACGGATATTTCTTTATTGGTTTTGCGCACATGAGTTGCTGACTGCCCTGTTTATGTCGCAGTTTAATATTGCTATTGCAGCCATTATTGTAGCTACGTTCTATTGTATAGAGAAAGAGAAGGATATTTGGGCGGCGTGCTTTATTATGTTGGGCACTTTTGTAAAGCTGTATGGTATTGTCGGACTGGCCTTTTTCTTCTTTTCCAAGCATAAGGTGAAATTTCTCCTTGCTTTGTTGGGGTGGGCGTTGGTTATGTTTGTTGCTCCTATGGCTATCAGTAGTCCGGATTATATCATTTCCCAATATGTAGGATGGTGGGATAGCCTGTCTGCCAAGAATGCCGAAAATATATTTTCCGGCGGACAAAACATCTCTCTGCTTGGCATGGTGCGTAAAATTTCCGGATGCGCCTCTTATTCCGATTTGTGGCTTATACTCGGTGGACTTATCATTTTTGGATTGCCTTATCTCCGTATTGCTCAGTATAAATATAAGGCATTTCGCTATGCATTGCTGGCATCCGTGTTATTATTTGTTGTTTTGTTCAGCACCGGAAGTGAATCCAGTACCTATATTATTGCTTTTGTCGGGGTTGGTATCTGGTATTGGTCTGTTCCTTGGAAGCGTTCGAAGTGGGATATTGCACTGATGGTTTTTGCTTTTATATTGACCAGCTTTTCACCTTCCGATCTGTTTCCTGCCTATTTGCGGAAGGAATTTGTACAACCCTATGCGTTGAAAGCGTTGCCCTGTGCCATTATCTGGTTTAAATTATCGTATGAGATGTGTTTTAGAAATTACATCGAGATCGGAGAAAGTAAGATAGAATGTTGAAAGATAAAGAAAAACTGTTTGAGTTTATCCGTTTTTGTTTTGTTGGAACGATTGCTGCCGGAATTCATTACGGGATTTATTATTTGTTACAGGTATATATTAATGTCAACGTAGCTTATACGACCGGTTATTTGATAAGTTTGGTGTGTAATTTCTTTCTGACGGCTTATTTGACTTTCCACAGTGCACCGTCTATTAAGAAAGTAATTGGTTTTGGAGGGAGTCATCTTGTCAATTACTTAATTCACATGTTTTTGTTTAATTTCTTTTTATATATCGGAATTTCGCGGATATTAGCTCCTATATTGGTATTGGCAGTTGCAGTTCCGATTAATTTTTTGTTACTTCGCTGGGTGTTTAAGCACAAAAAGAAAGAATGTGCCGAAAATTTTGAAGAAAAATGAATTTCCATTTAATGTTAGGAGAGAAGAAGATGAAGAACAGTTTTAAGACGATATTTTCAGCGCCTTTGGCTCTTATTGTCAATTTGTTGTTAATATACGTGAGCTTTAGCTTGTGTCGGTTGTTGTTTATTTGGGTGAATCATAATTATTTTACCGATTTGACTTTCTCGCATTTTTGGGAAATGTTTCGCGGAGGTTTGGTTTTTGATACGTCGGCTATTCTTTATACTAATGCCCTTTATATTCTGTTGGTTCTTTTTCCGTTTCATTATAAAGAGAATCCTAAATATCAATCTGTTGTGAAGTGGATATTCGTCATTACCAATATGGTAATGATTATAATGAATCTGGTAGATACGGTTTATTTTCAGTATTCCAACAGACGTACTACTACTTCTGTTTTCAGTCAATTTGCCAATGAAGATAATCTGGCGGGGATTTTTGGCATTGAATTGGTACGACATTGGTATCTGGTCTTGATAGCTGTGGCTTTCGGATATGCGTTGTTTAAACTTTATCGCACTCCGAAGGTAAATACACAGCATCGGCTGGTGACGTATTACTTGACTTATTTAATCGTGTTGGTAGCATTTATCCCTTTGTGTGTTTTTGGAATGCGCGGGGGAATAGGAAGGGATGTGCGACCTATTACAATCAGTAATGCCAATCAGTATGTAAACCGGCCGGCAGAAACTGCCATTGTATTGAATACCCCTTTCTCGATATTCCGTACTATCGGAAAGAAACCATTTGTCGTTCCCGATTATTTCGCGGATGAGGCGGAGATGACCGCGCTGTTCACTCCCGTTCATGTACCGGCTGACAGTGTGACTTTTCGCTCCAAAAATGTGGTGGTACTTGTGCTGGAAAGTTTCGGTAAGGAGTATTTTGGTTCTCTGAATAAAGAGCTTGAGGATGGAAATTACAAAGGTTACACTCCTTTTCTGGATTCTTTGGTTTCCGAAAGTCTTGTTTATAAATATTCTTTTGCCAACGGGCAACAGAGCATTGATGGTCTGCCCTCTATTCTATCGGGAATACCGCGTTTTGTAGAACCCTTTTTTCTGACTCCTGCCTCCTTGAATAAATTGTCGAGTGTTGGTGGTGAACTCAAGAAGAAGGGATATTATACTGCTTTTTTCCATGGTGCGAGAGACGGTTCTATGGGCTTTCAGGCTTATGCACGTGCAGTGGGATATCCTGATTATTTCGGGCGTGAGGAGTATGGGAATGATGATGATTTTGATGGGAACTGGGCTATTTGGGATGAAGAATTTCTACAGTTCTTTGCTGATAAGATGAGCAGCTTTCCCCAACCTTTTTCTGCGGGTATTTTTACTGCTTCGTCACATCACCCTTATGTAATTCCGGATCGTTACAAAGGGGTTTTTCCGGATGGTACTCTTGAAATACATAAGTGTATTCGTTATTCGGATAATGCTCTGAAACTCTTTTTTGAAAAAGCTTCTAAAGAATCATGGTTTGAAAATACATTATTTGTGCTGACTGCCGATCACACCAATCAGACAGAACATCCTGAATATTGGACAGATTACGGCCGTTATGCCGTTCCTATTATTTTCTATACTCCGGATGGTGATTTAAAAGGATATAGAGATGCCATAGCACAGCAAATCGATATCATGCCGACAGTACTGAGTTATCTTGGGTATGACAAGCCTTACGTCTCTTTTGGGTGTGATTTATTGAATACGCCTGCTGAAGATACTTATGCGGTAAATTACAATAATGGCATTTACCAATATTTTAAAGGCGATTATATGTTGCAGTTCGACGGTGAGAAAACGGTAGCTGTTTATGCCTTTAAAACAGATAAGCTGTTGAAAGAAAACTTGGTTGGTCAAGTACCACAGCAAGGAGCTATGGAACTTGAGCTGAAAGCCATCATTCAGCAGTACATGGAGCGGATGAATGGAGATAGGATGACGGTGGAATGATAATTCTCAAATTTGTTGATATACATTCATTCTTTGCTCTATTAGTTTGTCGGTATCATATGCTTCTTTTATCTTTTTAAAAGCATTAGTTCTGAATGTCAATTGAGTATTAGGATCGTTCATGAGGGCGAGTGTGCTTTGAGCGAAAGCGCTGTGTGTATTCTCTATGTAGCAGTCTTTTCCATTCTCAAATGTCAGCCCTTCTACTCCGACTTGAGTGGTGACGAATGGTATGCCATTGTTGGCGGCCTCTATAATCTTCATTCTCATTCCGCTACCGGTAAGTATAGGTACGATCATGATTGAGTGGCTGCTGTAAGGGCTGATAGAAGGGATAAATCCGGTCATTTCAACCTGCTTATATGTCTGACGGATCATTTTCTGGTTTCTCTTTCTCCATTTTCCTATAATGAATAGAGTAGTTTGAGGTTTCTCTTTTAATATATCATTCCATACATTGTCGAGAAACCACATAATTCCTTCGTAGTTAGGCTGGTGCTGGTCTCCTCCGATGAAAATCAGACTATTGGAAAATTTGTAATCTGCCGAGATTTCAGCAGGAGAAGGAATGATAGCCGGTGATACGAATATGGGCCGGATGACTCCTTCTTCGTTCAGGATGTTCTTGTCTGTCTCTGTTAACGTAATGATGCCCGTACATGCGTTCATTGCTGTCAACTCTTGCTGCTTTAACATATTGAATTGGTAGTAATCTTGTGATGATAAGGATTTTACGTCTTTAATGAATCTTAGGTTACGGATGAAGTGGATCTCGTGTTGCACATAGATGCGTTTAATGTCGGGGAATGCAAATGCCAGATTCAGGGAATTTGCAAATTCAAATTGTATAATCTCAATGTTATTTTCATTTATTACTTGTTGCAAAAAACGGACAAAGCCATAATCGATAGCTCCCTCGAAAGAATGAGATAGGTAAGGATTTATAATAGTCCTGTTATTATCAATCTTTTTGTATAGCTTTTTTATTTTCTTTCTGTATTTTCTGATGAGCCAGCAAGGGCGCTGCTCTTGATAAGGATGAAATTTTACATCAGGCCACTCTTTTTTTAAAGCCGTTTCATTTTTTATATTTGTAGAAACGTATGCAAAAGAGATTTGCATTTTTTTTCGAAGAGCATTAATCATATGATACTGGGCTTGTGCTCCTCCTGAGTTAAGTGGGTATGGAAAAACCGAGGTTGTAATTAAAATATTCTTTTTTGACATTAGTAGCTTGGATTTTCGACAAATATAAGAAATATTTTTGTAAACTTGTCAAGGCGGATATTTATTTGTATTTTTGTTGTAACTAAATGCATTTATGCATAGAAAAGGGTTTGGAAATGAGTATAGTAAGTGTTATTATTCCGGTTCATAATACTGCAGATTATCTTCGCAAGTGTGTAGAGTCAGTGAGAGACCAGTCTTTGAAAGATATTGAAATAATTCTGGTAGATAATCTTTCAACAGACGATTCTCCTGCAATGTGCGACGCATATGCTAAGCTTGACTCGCGTATCAAAGTTCTCCATTTGCCTGTTGCAGATCTTTCGACGGCACGCAATGCCGGTATTAAAGAAGCAACATCTGAATATATAGGTTTTATTGATAGTGATGATCATATATCCTCCACTATGTATGAGGAAATGGTTGATGCATTGGTACGGAATCAGGCTGATATGACGTATTGTAATTTTTGTTATGAATATCCGGATATGCACACTGACTCTCCCTATCCTAACTCCGGGGAGGTTCATCTGTGTTCTCAACGTGAAGTTTTAAAGGAAATGATGCAGGAGAAAATGAGCTGTTCGGCTTGTACGAAGCTGTTTAAGAGGGAGCTGTTTGATTCATTTCTTTTTCCCGAGGGAGTTCTTTATGAAGATAGGGCGGCGATGCATCAATGTATACTTCTGTGTCAGAGGATAGCATGGGTTGACAAAGCGTTTTATTTTTATGTAGAACGCCAGGGAAGTATTTGCCATACTGTTAAGCCTATGAACTTGTATCATCATTTTTTGTCAGAGTTTGCACGGATACAATTTATAAAAGAACAGGCTTTGTTCGAGGGAAAAGAACTTTATGTTGAATTGACGAGAATTATAAATATCTGTTTTGCTTTATTCAAACAGATTCTGTCGATGACCAAAGTGATGTATTTTCGGGAACCGATTGAGGATATGAGGCAAAAGTTGAAAATTTTGCTTTATTTGTCGAAAGAAGAGATAGAGCCTCGGTGTTATAAACGTTTGAGGAAAATTGTTTATTTCTGGAAGCCATACTACTTTTTCAATTTCTATTTTAAGAAAAAAGATTGGCGTCCTTGATGTTGAAACGAATATCTGGGAAAAAATAGATAATGTGCTCTTCATGCTTTTAAAATTATTGACTTTCAATTAAGATTAATGCATAGAATTTGCTCATGTTATAAAAAAACTCGACTTTTGCATTCATTGGATTTCTTATCCTTTTAAAGTTATAACGTATTAATATTTAAAATATAAACATGCAAGCAGTTATTCTGGCTGCCGGGATGGGAAAACGTCTGGGCGAACTGACAAAGAACAATACAAAATGTATGATTAAAGTTAATGGAATAACTTTAATAGAGCGTGTTTTAACTCAACTGTCTTCTTTACCCCTGACGCGGATCATTATTGTAATAGGGTATAAGGGAGAAGAACTGAGGGCTTTTTTAGGAAATACCTATAATGGACTTGCCATAGAATATATAGAGAATAAGATTTATGATAAAACGAATAATATATATTCTTTATCTTTGGCAAAGGAAGAATTGCAGAAAGATGATACTTTATTGATAGAATCGGACTTGATTTTTGAAGACTCTTTATTTCGTCTGATCTTGGACAATCCTTATCCTAATTTAGCTTTGGTGGATAAGTATGAAACTTGGATGGACGGTACAATGGTGCGTTTGGATGATGAAAATAACATTGTAAACTTCATACCGAAGAAAGCATTTAAATACAGTGATGCGGAACAATACTATAAAACTACGAATGTTTATAAATTCAGTAAAGAGTTCTTAACGACACATTATGTTCCGTTCCTGGAGGCCTATACTAAAGCGTTGGGCAATAATGAATATTACGAGCAGGTGCTGCGTGTTATAACGTTGCTGGATAACTGCGATTTGAAGGCCCTTCCACTGACCGGACAGAAATGGTATGAGATAGATGATGTTCAGGACTTGGATATTGCCGAATCTCTTTTTGCTCCTTCTGGAAAACAAGTATCGCTTTATCAGAAACGTTTTGGAGGATATTGGCGCTTCCCTAATCTTTTAGACTTCTGTTATTTGGTTAATCCTTATTTCCCTACTCGTCGTATGCGGGAGGAAATGAAAGCTAATTTTGATATTTTATTGACGGAATATCCGTCGGGGATGAATGTCAACAGTCTTTTGATTGCTAAGTATTTTGGTATAAAACAAAGATTTGCTTGTGTAGGTAATGGCGCCGCCGAATTAATTAAAAGTCTGATGGAAAAGCTTAGCGGTAACATAGGTGTGGTATTTCCCACTTTTGAGGAATATCCTAACCGGTTGGATAATCGGACGGTGATTCCATATGTTCCGAATAATAAAGATTTTACTTATACGGTTGAGGAACTTCAAGCTTTTTTTGAAGATAAGCCTGTCTCTTCGTTGTTGTTGATTAATCCGGATAATCCTTCGGGCAATTTTATATCTATACCGGATGTGCAGAATCTGATAAGGTGGACTCAGCGCAAAAATATCCGGTTGATTATTGATGAGTCATTTGTTGACTTTTCTACAGAAGGCAAGCTGAACTCGCTTCTCTCAAATGATATTCTGGAAAAGAATGGACATCTTATTATAATAAAGAGTATTTCAAAATCTTATGGTGTGCCCGGACTTCGTTTAGGGGTACTTGCTACTTCTGACACCAGACTGATTGACAGCATTAGAAAAGATGTAGCTATCTGGAATATCAATTCGTTTGCCGAATTTTATATGCAAATCTTTGGCAAATACGAAGATGATTATCAGAGGGCTTGTAAGAAGTTTGTTGTGGAACGGGAACGTTTTTGGGGCTTGTTGCAGCAAATTCCTTATCTGAGGGTTATCCCTTCGCAAGCCAATTATTTTTTATGTGAGATTATTTCTGACTATAGTGCCGGGGAGCTAACCCGGTTGTTGCTTGAACGGCATAATATTCTTATAAAAGACTGTTCTGCGAAATCGGCATTTAATGGTGGAAATTATATCCGTATTGCGGTACGGAGTGAGAAAGACAACAACCGACTGATTGACGCGCTGAGCGTTATAAATAACAGAATATGATTACTATCGATTCCCAGCAAATAGAAAATTTATTTATTTCTCCTTCTTTGTGTGTGGATTGGGTTACACAAAGTTTCCGGATGAAAAAGGATAGCCAATTGCCGGCAAAAGTTTCCGTGCACCCTGCAGGAAATGATTTTTTTACTACTATGCCTTGTTTGCTCCCTTCGGATAAAGAGCGGTTCGGTGTTAAAGTAGTGTCTCGTATATTGGGTAGAACCCCTTCTTTAAGTAGTGATATACTGCTTTACAATAGTGCAAATGGAGAGTTGCTGGCGTTGATAAATGCGGATTGGATAACAAGCATGCGCACAGGGGCGGTAGCTACGTTGGCAATTAAAACGCTGCGTTCTTCTTCCGCCCGGAAATATTCTTTCATCGGATTGGGAAATACGGCAAGAGCGACATTGCTTTGTCTATTGAGCAGTTTCCCGGATGAAATATTTCAAGTCGTTTTATTTCGTTATAAAGATCAGGCAGAGTATTTCATTGACTATTTTAGAACATTTGGAAATGTCGTTTTTAGCGTTGTGGATACGATGGAGGAATTAGTGGAAGATGCGGATGTCTTGGTGTCCTGTATCACTGATGCGGATGGACTTTTAATAGGAAACGATGCATTGTTTAAACCCGGTATATTGTTGGTTCCGGTGCACACGCGTGGCTTTCAAAATTGTGATCTGTTTTTTGATAAGGTTTTTGCTGACGATACTGAGCACGTTAGAAGCTTCCAGTATTTCAATCAATTTAAACGGTTTAATGAGATAGGAGATGTACTTGATGGAACATGCCGTGGCCGGGAAAATGATAAGGAGCGAATTTTGTCGTATAATATTGGACTGGGGCTTCATGATGTCTTTTTTGCATCTAATATATACGATATGATAACTAACCGTTAATGAAACTGTTATGGCCAATCAAGCAGAATTGAGAGAGCGTTTTAATCCGGATGGTTCATCGTTGCGCAACCACCAATTGCGTATGTTGGAAATGCTGAAGTATATTGACGGTGTATGCAAAAAGCACAATATCTCTTACTGGTTAAGCTCCGGAACTCTCTTGGGAGCGGTGAGGCATGGCGGCTTCATTCCTTGGGACGATGATCTGGATATTGAGATGCTTCGGAAAGATTATTTGAAGCTTGTGAAAGTTCTTGGACGGGAAATTGACTCAAAATATGCTTTGCAAACGCATAAAACAGATACACATTATCTTTATCCTTTTGGGAAATTAAGGGATTTACATTCTGTGATTAAAGAGACACATGATGCAGATATCTTTTATAAGTATAAAGGAGTGTATGTTGACTTGTTTCCTTTAGAGCCATTGTCGGAAAAGCTGGCACGGAAGTTTGTCAGAAAGCATCAGAAGCTGAAAGACAAGGCTGCTTTGGAGAAAGACAGGCAGAAAAGAGAAAAGCTGATTGTCCGGAAGTGGTTTTTCTTGTCGGTCAGATATTTCTGGATTCGTCTTTGGTCATGGGTAAGTATTCGTGACGAAGTCAGGCATACTTGGGGAAGTTGGTTCTCGATATCTCGCAGAAAGAGTGAATTGTTTCCTCTTTCACAGGTGGAGTTTGAAGGGAGCTACTTTCCTGCTCCCCGAAGTGTCGACAAGTATCTGACCCGTCTCTATGGAGATTATCTTCAATTACCGGATATAGAGAAAATAGAGGTGCATACGGCAGATGTAGAATTGGATTGAATTATAATTTCCCTTGTTTTTTGTAATGCATCAGGTTTAGAAATCCCAGCCAGGAAGAGAAGCGGTATACTTTGATGATTTTTCTTTGTCTTCCCGGCAGGCATTTGAGTAATTGCGGACGCTTCTTTATATCTTTGACAATACGCTTCATATCTTTGTCTGCATTCTCATAATATCCCCAATGCATGCATAAAAAAGCCATTTCTATATTTTTTAGTATCAGGTTGTTACGATAGGATTCGTATAAGCCTTTTTCTATCATGAATCTTTCTATCCACTTGGTGTAAGTCCGTAAGTCTTCGTGTCTTTTAGGGGTTATGTCGTGGCAAATGGACGACTCTATTTGTCTGTAATAGAGAATGGGCTGTTCCAAAGCTACTACTTTTTGTGTGTGATATAATAGTTGTACCATTAATATGGCGTCTTCACCGAAAGATATTTCCGGAACGAATGATATATCGTTTCTTTCAAAAAGAGAACGGGAAAGAAAGTTGGACCAGACACTCCAATAAGCTCTTCCTGAAAGAATCTCGTTAAAATATTCCATACCTGTCATTTCCTGAAATGAAAAATGCCCGGAAATGTCCATCTTGTTTTCTGAGTAATAGAAAAAGAAAGGGGCAGCAACAACTTCTGCATTGGTTGCTTCTGCTTTATCAGTTAAATATTCAATCGCATTTTCTTGCAGAAAATCATCACTGTCCAGGTATTGAATGTACTTCCCTTTTGCTTGCTCTGTGCCTGATTTTCTGGATAAGGATGGTCCTTCATTGATTTTATCTATATATTTAATTCGGACATCGAGTTGTGCATATTGTTTTATAATATCTAAACTGCCGTCTGTGCTTCCATCATTTACCAGGATTAGTTCCCAGTTTGTGTAAGTCTGCTTTAAGACACTATCTATACATGTTTTTAAATATTTCTCAGCATTATACACTGGAGTTATGATTGAAACTAAAGGAAAAACAGGTTGCATGGTGGCTTGTATATATGTGTTTAGATTCTTTTTGGTGAACTTTATTTATTATCTGTATGATTGCCTTTATGGTGTTCTGTGAGCTTTGCGAGCATTACAAATTGATAATATCCTTCCAGGCAGGCTTTTATAAAGCCTTCTTTACCGTCTCGTATACCTCCTTTCAGTATATATGTTTTGAAGAATCGGAAAAAAGGGCGATAAAAGAATGCGAGGGTTCCATATCTTTTATTTTTTTTTCTTTCTACTTCATTTCGGGTATATTCATTGGTTTTTCTTATAATATCAGAAACGCTGTCATTGGCCAGATGGACAAAAGCTAACTCTTTACGTCTGGCAGGAATCGAAAACAATGTTCCTTCTACTATAGGGGACACATGGATTATGGGGGGCCATACAGTTCCTTCTTTTTTGAAAAACCTTAAAATATGATCCGGATAATGACAATGCATGAACCTGCCCATAAAATAGTTCTTGCGTGGAATGTAAATACCTGCAGGGCAATCGGGGCTTGCTATCTGTTTATAAAGATATTCTTTTAATTGCTCGGGTACCACTTCGTCTGCGTCTACTACAAGCACCCAAGGATGTGAAGCCTGTTGGATAGCAAAGTTGCGTGCTGGTTCTACGATATTATGGTTTCCCTTCTTGAAAGTTACAATTTTGCAATTAAATGTTTTTGCAATCTCAATTGTATTGTCAGTGCTTTCCATATCACAGATAACTATTTCATCAAAACCTTTTACGGCTTCAAGAACCTGTTTTAAATGTTTTGATGCGTTATAGGTATTTATGATAACTGATATTTTCATTGTGATATGCTTTATTGATTCGTTTCTAAAGCAAAGATAGAAAGAATTATAATTGAATATTATATAATTAGCTTTTTATTCTGTTTTTGATCTGCATGATGTGAAAGATATTAGTTGAAAAATTGGGTTAAAACGAATGGAATTGGTCTGATTCTTGTGATGAAGTAATTAGATTTACTGATTGATGTTTGTGCGAAAGTTATTAAAAAAGAGAATATACTATCATTTTGCTGTTGTATTGATTGTTTTCCTGTAATTCACTTTTGCAAAAAAGTAGTAAATAGAAAATGGGTTGCATGATAATGTAGATAATATACGGTTCTTATTGCATATTTTTTGCTTAAATTGAATATATATGTATATTTTCTTGGTATCTTAGTCGGAATGTCTCTACTTGATAAACCCGGTTGCTCTACGAGAAACGACTTGAAAGTCGTAGAGGAACGGTAAGATTCTCTATGAGAAAAAATAATTCTTTTTGAAAGAACGCTTTTTGACTCTAATTGCTTCTCTGTTTTGGAGGGCTTTCGTATGGAAAAAAGTATGAAATATGTAGGTTCTGATGGTGAATTGCCGGCGGATGTTGAAATTGAAGAGAAATATGTCAGTTAATTACTTGTGAATAGATGATTTTGGAAAAAGGAGTTAGGGAATAATGGCGTTTTTTACATTCGTACCGGTATCTTCTCTTAACGAAAGGATTCTATGAAAAAAAGAATGTCGTTTTGTCAAATTGTAAGTTTAGAGGGAGATTTTTTATTTGTATTCATGCAGACTACTAAAGTAATGAAGGAATGTTTGTTTATGTTTTTGTCAAAGATGGAAATATAAATGATATTCTTTTTGTATTGCAAACTTGTATTTTCCTTTTTTTTATTTCTGCATGTGTCTTTCACATTTTATTGTATGTATTTGGAAATTTAAATTAAGCAGAAGAAAAGTGATAATAATTAAAAGGCTATGAGTTTATTAACCATCTTGGTAGGAAGAATTAAGGCTTAAAGTTAAAATAATCAGTTTTTTATTGTTATTTTTGCAGAATATAGAGCGAAAGTAAGTTCTTAGGAAAAGTAAAAACAAATATTGTGAATATGATTTTTGTAAAAGGATATGGGCAAATGTGTAATAACATTCTGCAATACGCACATGCCTATGTATGGGGAAAGGAAAACAACGTAAAAGTCGTATCAATGCGTTTTGCTTATAAATATCGTTACTTTGAAGTCTGTACTTATAAGTATCACCGTTGGCCGGTTTATCTTTTTGCAAAAATGTTGATTAAATTGCAGTTGATAAAGTGTTTTTTTCTGGACGAGCCAACAGATGTAACCCCTGATGTACTTGCAGAGTTGAAAAGGCATCGAATGGTTGCTATTGATGGTTGGCAGTTTCGTTTTCCTGAATTATTTATGAAATATCGGACAGAAATTAAAGATATGTTTGCCTTTAAATCTTTGGTTTTAAATAAAATAAAATCTTTTTTAGAGGAACATACAAAAGCAGACGGTACGGACGTACGTTTGGCCGTTCATATTCGCAGAGGTGATTATAAGGTCTGGATGGGCGGAAAATATTTTTTTAATGATGATGTGTATATTGAGCACATACGTCAGTTTTTGGACAATTTTCCTGATAAAAAAGTTTCTGTTTTTATTTGTACCAATGATCGTAATTTAAATGTGAATTGTTACAGGGAGGCTTTAGGGCTGAAAAGTATTTATTGTCCGAAGGGAAATGAGGCGGAGGACTTGTGTTTGCTGTCTCAGTGCGACTATATAATAGGTGTAAAGAGTACTTTCTCGTTGATGGCTGCATTTTATAATAATCGTCCGATTTATTGGATCATGGATAAGAATGCGCCATTGCAATTGAGTAATTTTAGTTCTTTTGAAAAATTGTTCATGACTGTTTAACCTAACTTTAAGAGAGATGGATACAAAAGTGTCATTGCTGATTTCTACGTATAATTGGGAAGATGCGTTACGATTATGTCTGTTGAGTGCTTCTATTCAAACGGTTTCTCCGGATGAGATTGTGATAGCTGATGATGGTTCGAGAGAGGATACTCGTAAATTGATAGATGATTTTAGAGTAGTATTAAAAGTTCCTATAGTCCATATTTGGCAAGAAGATAAAGGATTTAGAAAAACTTCAATCTTGAATAAGGCTATTGCGCAAGCTAAAGGCGATTATATCATCCAGATAGATGGTGATGTAATTATGGAACGTCATTTTATCCAAGATCATATTGAGATGATGGATAAAGGATATTTTGTCTGTGGAAGCCGTACTAAGTTAGGACCAATGGTGACTAAAAGATTGATTAGTGATATCAGTTTAAAGCTGAATGTTTCGGAAATTAAAGCAGGGTTTATCCTGAATGGCTTTCGTTCCAGATTACTGCGCTCTTTCCTGGCAGAACGGTATGCAAAAGTCATAGATCATATGCGTGGGTGTAATCTGGCTTTCTGGCGGGATGATTTTATATCAATAAATGGGTATAATGAGGATTTGCAGGATTGGGGACATGAAGATGGAGAGCTGGTGTATCGTTTGCATTTTGCAGGAGTTGGAAAGAAAGCTTTAAAGATGGGAGGAATTGTTTATCATCTTTGGCATAAGGAGGCTTCCCGCCATAATGAGGGGCAACATTTGCATGCTCTGGAAGTAGTAAAGGAAAACCATGTTAAGTGGTGTGATAATGGAATTGATAAATATTTGAGATGAACGAACCTCTGGTCTCTGTAATTGTACCGAATTATAATCATAGTGCCTATTTAATGTCACGTATTGATAGTATCTTGGCTCAAGATTTTGATAATTTCGAGTTGATACTTCTGGATGATTGTTCTACTGATAATAGTCGTGATATCTTGTTAAAATATCAATCCGATAATCGGGTTACCCATATCGTGTTTAATGAACAAAATAGTGGTACGACTTTTAAACAATGGGATAAGGGCTTGCTTTTAGCTCGAGGTAAATATATTTGGATTGCTGAAAGTGATGATTTTGCTGAAAAGAATTTTTTAACAGAAACGGTTACGGCATTAGAAGGAAATCCGGATGTCGTTTTAGCTTTTACCGGTTCGCAGATGGTAGATGCTGATGGACAACACATGGCGTTGGATTGGGATAAATTTTCATCTAAATTGCCGTTGCAGACAAAATTTGCGAGTAGAGATTTTCTTATAAAGAATATGCTATGGGGCCCCAGTGTATATAATGCCAGCATGGTGTTGTTTCGAAAAGAATGCTATACGAAAGTGAATGGTGGCTATAAAGAGTTTCGTTATTGTGGTGATTGGCTTTTTTGGATAGAGATATGTCGGCAGGGTAATGTTATTCGTATAAACCGTAAATTGAATTATTTTCGACAGCATGATAATAAAGTATCACCAAAGGCAGAAAAAGAGGGTGCATATTTTATAGAGGGGGGGCGAATTCTTGAATATATGATATCTTTGCTGAATTTATCCTCTTATCAACAATACGTTGTTGGTGGACGTACTTTAAAACGACTTTTGAAAGATGCTAAAACCCGCATTGGGTTGAAGCAGAAAGCTTTGAATGCTCATCCTGAATTATTCCGGGGGGGAGTATTTTCTATTTGGCTGTATGAATTTGATAAGATATTTAATATTTCACACTTACATCGTTAAAGATAGAATAAAGGAGGGTGTTGATAATGCTTTTTTATTATACTTGTTGAAAAATACATGCTGATGAATGAGAAGGGGATAATAATGTGCCAGACAAACTATAATTAAGATAATTGTTGAATTCCTGTGTTTTCTATCGATGTTTAGATATGATTTTCGGAGATTTTCCTCTATCTTTGTCGCCTAAATCATTTTAGTACAAGTTAATGAAAGAATTCTTGCAACTCATGAAACGGTTCGTATCTCCTTACCGGAGATATGTGGTGGGAGCCGTGTTTTTGAATATTTTGTCAGCAGTATTCAATATATTCTCGTTTACGCTATTGATTCCCATCCTTCAAATTTTATTTGAAATGGATAGTAAGGTATATGAATTTATGCCTTGGGATTCGACTGGGAGCTTGAAAGACATAGCTGTGAATAATTTCTATTATTATGTATCACACATGATTGAGGTAAATGGTCCGTCGATGACTTTGCTTTTCTTAGGACTGTTTTTGGCTTTTATGACTTTGCTTAAAACCGCTTGTTACTTTGCTTCTTCGGCAGTCATGATTCCTTTGCGTACAGGAGTAGTTCGGGATATTCGTATTATGGTTTACTCAAAGGTGATGTCATTACCTTTGGGCTTTTTTTCAGAAGAACGGAAAGGAGATATTATCGCTCGTATGAGTGGTGATGTGGGGGAGGTAGAGAATTCTATAACCAGTTCGCTGGATATGCTGATCAAAAACCCCATACTTATCATATTCTATTTTGGAACATTGATCATCACCAGTTGGCAGTTGACCCTGTTTACTCTGTTGGTTCTTCCCGGGATGGGATGGCTTATGGGAGTGGTTGGTAAGAAACTGAAACGGCAGTCGTTGGAAGCGCAGGGAAAATGGAGTGATACAATGTCACAATTGGAAGAGACGCTGGGAGGATTGCGTATTATCAAAGCATTCATTGCAGAAAAAAGAATGGTGGATCGCTTCGCCAAATGCAGTAATGAATTGAGGGATGCCAATAACCGGGTGGCTATGCGGCAGGCGCTGGCACATCCGATGAGCGAATTTTTAGGTACCATATTGATTGTTATTGTACTATGGTTCGGTGGTTCGTTGATCTTAGGGAAGAACTCTACGATTGATGCTCCTTCGTTTATTTTCTATATGGTGATTCTGTATAGTGTTATCAATCCGTTGAAAGAATTTTCTAAAGCCGGATACAACATTCCTAAGGGATTGGCGTCTATGGAGCGCGTAGACAAGATATTGAAGGCTGAGAATAATATAAAGGAAATTCCTAATCCGAAACCATTGAACGGCTTGAATGATAAAATTGAGTTTAAGGATATTTCATTCAGTTATAATGGTAAGAAAGAAGTCTTGAAGCATGTCAATCTGACTGTGCCTAAAGGAAAAACAATCGCTTTGGTAGGGCAATCCGGATCGGGTAAGTCGACATTGGTTGACCTGTTGCCGCGTTATCATGATGTGCAGGAAGGTGAAATAACGATTGATGGTACCAGTATAAAGGATGTGCGTATCTCTGCTTTGCGAACCTTGATTGGCAATGTTAATCAGGAAGCTATTCTGTTTAATGATTCTTTCTTTAATAATATTGCTTTCGGTGTAGAGAATGCGACTATGGAGCAGGTGATTGAGGCTGCGAAGATTGCCAATGCACATGACTTCATTATGGAGAAAGAGGATGGCTATAACACCAACATCGGTGATCGTGGAAGTAAGCTTTCGGGTGGCCAGAGGCAACGGATCAGTATCGCACGCGCTATCTTGAAGAATCCTCCTATTTTGATTCTGGATGAGGCTACTTCTGCTTTGGATACGGAATCCGAACGTCTGGTACAGGAAGCGTTGGAACGTCTGATGAAAACTCGTACGACGATTGCAATAGCCCATCGGCTTTCTACAATAAAAAATGCGGATGAAATATGTGTTCTCTATGAAGGGGAAATAGTAGAACGCGGTAAGCACGAAGAATTATTGGCCTTGAATGGGTATTATAAACGTCTTAATGACATGCAGTCGCTTTGATAAAATTGCAGATACGATGAAACTCAATAAATATGTCCGTAGGATAGCCTGTTGTCTGACGGTTGTTACTTTGCTTGGCTCGGCAGCCCATGCCCAGATGGTAGAACGTTTATGCCGGACGGATTACGAGATTGATCCGGAAAGACAGGGAGAACTTCTGGTTGAACTTGATAATATCAGCTTTTTTAAGGACAATGAGTTTGCAGGAAGCGTTATAAACGGATACTCTTTGCCCGGTCTGTGGCTACAGCCTAAGGGAGTGTTTTATCCATTGAAGAATATAAAGTTGGAATTGGGAGTTCATGCCTTGATTTATAGCGGTGCTTATAAGTTTCCCAATTATGCTTATCATGATATTGCAATCTGGAAAGGAAACCAGTATCAGCGTGGTACGCATATTTTGCCTTATTTCCGTGCGCAACTGGCTTTGTCGCGGGTAAATCTGGTTCTGGGTAATCTGTATGGCGGTGAAAATCATAGACTGATTGAGCCCCTTTATAATCCCGAACTGAACTTGACGGCCGATCCGGAAACCGGATTTCAAGTATTGTGTGACTTAAAACGTTGGCATTTCGATGCCTGGATCAACTGGCAGAGCTTTATTTTTGAAGCGGACACCCATCAGGAGGCTTTTACGGTCGGTCTCTCTTCTTTGGTTAAATTTAATAGACCGGAATCTCGTTTCCATTATTATTTGCCGGTACAGATGACCATTCAGCACCGGGGGGGAGAACAGATTGTGGATAACGACCGTCCTGTGCAAACTTTGGCAAATGGTTCTGTTGGCGCCGGTATTGTTTGGAACGTAAACCGCAAAGTGTTGAAGCGGATAAATGTTGAGGCGGACATGTTGGGATATTATCAGGAATCCGGCAAGTTGTGGCCTTTTGACAAAGGGGTGGGATTATACACGAAAGCCTCTTTTGATTTAGGAAATAATATTCGTGTAAAAGGCGGCTATTTTGTTTGCAAAGATTTTATCTCTTTATTCGGCATCCCTTATTTTGGTGCTGTTTCTATGAAGACAGAGGGAGCGGTTTACGATGACCCTCAAACTTGTTTCCTTTCCGTCGAATATTCCCGGACTTTTGGAAAACACTACGCTTTCGGTGCAAAAGGCGATCTGTATTATTCAATGCCCGGTACCATGAAGCTGGCGAGTGGTGAACTTGTTCCGGAAGGAAGCATGACTAATTTCTCATTTGGTGTTTATCTTAGAGTAAATCCGGCTTTTCTGATTAAGAAATTCAAGTAGTCTGCAATTATTTTCGTCCGAAATCAGCAGGAATCTCTCCCCATTCTTTGGTCTCCCATTTCAAAATACGGGTGGAATAGGTGTTTTCTCTTAACCACTTTTCCGCACGTTCGATAAGGAGAAATAATGCTTCCGTCTCCGGGGTACGGGGCAGTTTGGTCTTACATTTTTTCTGTTTCACCCAGCTGATTGCATTTACGCTATCGCTATATATGGGCATATCAAACTCCTTTTGTTTCAACAAGGCAAGTCCGTGTACCAATGCCAGAAATTCTCCGATGTTGTTTGTACCTTTCATGGGGCCGAAATGAAAAATCTCCTGCCTGCTGGCCACATGTACTCCACGGTATTCCATCGGACCGGGATTACCGCTACAGGCGGCATCCACTGCGAGACTGTTTTCTACTACGGCTGCGGGTAATACTTCGGAAGAGGGTTTGTGCTTGTTTTCTGTTTTTACGGCATTTTTTCCGATATAGGCATAAGGAGACGAATGAAAGGCACGTTCAGCTTCTTCGTGGGTACTGAAGGATTTGTATTTAGCACCTTCATAACCTTTTGTTTGGAGTTGGCATTCTGTCCAGGAGGTATAAATCCCCGGAGTACCTCCTTCCCATACCACGTAAAACTTTTGTTTACCCATTTATCTTTTTCATTTGAGTGGCAAAGTTACAAATATTTTCTTTTACCGAACAACTTTTCATGATCGGTTGTTCTTTGTTATAGATATCATAATAAAGAAAGGAGTTATAATGGAGAAATCTTTTAAAGAGGCCTTAAAACACAGAAGGACTTACTATGCAATTACAAACCAGTCGCCGATTTCCGATAAAGAAATAGAAGAAATTATCGATTTTGCCGTAACACATGTACCATCGGCTTTTAATTCACAATCCACCCGTGTCGTATTGCTATTGGGCGATAACCATCGGAAATTGTGGCAGATCGTTAAAAATACATTGTGGAAGATAGTGACTCCGGAAGCTTTCAAAAATACAGAAGCGAAGATAGATCATTCTTTTGCCAGTGGATATGGTACGGTACTGTTTTTTGAGGATCAGAATGTGGTGCAGGATCTGCAGAATAAATTTATCAGTTATAAAGATAACTTTCCGGGATGGGCTATGCAAACATCTGCCATGCACCAATTAGCGGTGTGGACGATGCTTGAAGATGCCGGTTTTGGTGTTTCTCTGCAACACTATAATCCTTTGATCGATGAAGAAGTTCGTTGCACATGGGAACTTCCGGCAAGTTGGCATTTAATAGCCGAGATGCCGTTTGGAATGCCCGCCGGAGAACCGGGCGATAAAGAATTCAAGGAACTTTCGGAAAGAGTGAAAGTTTTTAAATAAGCATATCGATTTTATTTACTACATACCGTGAGCTTTTTAATATATAATTGCCTATCTTTGTCTCAAAAAGATAGGCAATTATGATTCGTATATTTCTGACCGGCTATATGGGAGCCGGTAAAACGACATTAGGGAAAGCATTCGCACGGAAATTAAATCTTCCGTTTGTCGATCTGGACTGGTATATGGAAGAACGTTTTCATAAAACGGTAGGCGAATTGTTTGTGGAACGTGGTGAGGCAGGTTTCCGGGAGTTGGAAAAGAATATGCTGCATGAAGTAGGCGCCTTTGAGGATGTTGTGATCTCCACAGGTGGCGGTGCTCCCTGTTTTTTTGATAATATGGATTTTATGAACCGCAACGGTAAGACGGTCTTTTTGAATGTACATCCCGATGTGCTGTTCCGTAGGTTGCGTGTGGCTAAACAGCAACGTCCTATTTTACAGGGTAAACAGGACGACGAGTTGAAAGAATTTATTATCCGGGCATTGGAGAAACGTACTCCTTTTTATTCGCAAGCCCAATATGTTTTTAATGCCGATGAACTGGAGGATCGTTCCCAAATAGAAAAATCGGTGGAAAAGTTGCGTGACTTATTGAAACTGTAGCTTATTTGTACCTTTTGTAAATATCTTATTTAAAAAACATGGCTTTCTGATTGTATACTATGGATTTATAGTTATTTTTGTTGCCTTAAATAATTTATAAACACAACTGAATACATTAAAATGAGAAAGTGGCGTATTGAAGATTCTGAGGAACTCTACAACATTACAGGTTGGGGTACTTCGTACTTTGGTATTAATGACAAAGGTCATGTTGTTGTTACACCGCGAAAAGACGGCGTCGGCGTCGACTTGAAGGAACTGGTCGATGAGTTGCAGTTACGTGATGTGGCATCTCCCATGTTGATACGTTTTCCGGATATTTTGGACAATCGTATTGAAAAAACAGCTCACTGCTTTAAGCAGGCTGCCGAAGAGTACGGCTACAAGGCTCAGAATTTCATTATTTATCCAATCAAGGTAAATCAGATGCGTCCGGTTGTGGAGGAAATTATCAGCCACGGAAAGAAGTTCAATCTCGGTCTTGAAGCCGGATCTAAACCCGAACTTCATGCTGTGATTGCCGTAAATACGGATTCTGATTCATTGATTATCTGCAACGGATATAAAGATGAAAGTTATATAGAACTGGCGTTATTGGCTCAGAAGATGGGAAAACGTATTTTTCTCGTCGTAGAGAAGATGAATGAATTGAAACTTATCGCTAAGATGGCGAAGCAATTGAATGTAATGCCTAATATCGGTATTCGTATCAAGTTGGCTTCTTCCGGAAGTGGTAAGTGGGAAGATTCGGGCGGTGACGCCAGTAAGTTCGGGCTGACTTCCAGTGAATTGCTTGAAGCATTGGATTTTTTGGAAAAGAAGGAGATGAAAGAGTGCCTGAAGCTGATCCATTTCCATATCGGGAGCCAGGTTACTAAAATCCGTCGTATAAAGACGGCATTGCGTGAGGCGTCTCAGTTTTATGTACAGCTTCATGCGATGGGCTTTAATGTGCAGTTTGTCGATATTGGAGGCGGATTGGGAGTTGATTATGACGGTACCCGTTCTTCCAGCAGTGAAAGTAGCGTGAATTATTCTATTCAGGAATATGTCAATGACTCGATCTCTACTCTCGTGGATGCCAGCGATAAGAATGGTATTCCTCATCCGAACATTATTACTGAAAGCGGCAGGGCATTGACAGCTCATCATTCGGTGCTCATTTTTGAGGTATTGGAAACAACTACTCTGCCCGAATGGGACGATGAAGAAGAAATCGCTCCGGATGCTCATGAGTTAGTGCAGGAGCTATATGGGATTTGGGATACATTGAATCAGAATAAGATGCTTGAGGCTTGGCACGATGCACAACAAATTCGTGAAGAGGCCCTTGATCTTTTCAGTCATGGTATTGTCGACTTGAAAACACGTGCACAGATTGAGCGCTTATATTGGTCTATTACCCGTGAAATAAATCAGATAGCTGCCGGATTGAAGCATGCACCGGATGAATTCCGTAGTTTATCCAAATTGTTGGCAGATAAATATTTCTGTAACTTCTCATTGTTCCAGTCGCTTCCCGACTCTTGGGCTATTGATCAGATATTCCCTATTATGCCTATTCAGAGACTTGACGAGAAGCCCGATCGTTCGGCTACCTTACAGGATATCACCTGTGACTCGGATGGAAAAATTGCCAACTTTATTTCAACGAAGAACGTATCACATTATATGCCGTTGCACAGCTTGAAAAGTAAGGAACCTTATTATCTCGGCGTGTTTCTGGTCGGAGCTTATCAGGAGATATTGGGTGATATGCACAACTTGTTCGGCGATACGAATGCAGTACACGTTTCCGTAAACGAGAAAGGTTATTCCATTGAGCAGATTATCGATGGTGAGACGGTTGCCGAAGTGTTGGATTATGTGCAGTACAGCCCCAAGAAATTGGTGCGTACATTAGAGACGTGGGTTACCAAATCCGTAAAAGAAGGAAAAATATCGGTAGAAGAGGGGAAGGAATTCTTGTCGAATTATCGTTCGGGACTTTACGGATATACATATTTGGAATAGAGGGTGGGGAGAGACTTATCTTTTAGAATATATGAGAGAAAAATTGACTGTTATTAAAGTGGGCGGTAAGATTGTAGAAGAAGAAGCTACACTTAACCGATTATTAGATGATTTTACAACGATAGAAGGCCATAAAGTGCTGGTACACGGCGGGGGGCGTTCGGCTACGAAGATAGCGGCGCAGCTTGGCATTGAGAGTAAAATGGTGAACGGACGCCGTATTACAGATTCTGAGACACTGAAAGTGGTGACGATGGTATATGGCGGATTGGTCAATAAAAACGTGGTTGCCGGCCTGCAGGCTCGCGGAGTGAATGCTTTGGGATTGACCGGAGCGGATATGAATGTCATGCGTTCGGTGAAACGCCCGGTGAAAGAAGTGGATTACGGTTTTGTGGGTGACGTGGAAAAAGTGGATGCTTCACTGTTATCCGATCTTATATATAAAGGTGTGGTTCCTGTTATGGCACCGCTTACTCATGACGGTAAAGGCCATATGCTTAATACCAATGCCGATACCATTGCCGGAGAGACGGCAAAGGCGCTTGCCACTCTTTTTGATGTGACTCTTGTTTTCTGTTTTGAGAAGAAAGGCGTGTTGCGTGACGAAAATGATGACGATAGCGTGATTCCTTTGATCACCCCTGCGGAATTTAAGCAATATGTGGCCGATGGCATTATTCAGGGGGGGATGATTCCAAAGCTCGAGAACTCTTTTGCAGCAATTGATGCCGGAGTTTCGGAGGTTATAATAACTTTAGCATCAGCTATTAGCGGAGAAGAAGGAACACGGATCAAAAAATAATCCGAAAAAAATAAGAGTGTACCTGTAACTTTTCATATTCTCATCCGTCATTCTTATAGAGATGCAAGAAATCAGCTTCCGAAACGATATATTGCCTTTGAAAGATAAACTCTTTCGACTGGCCCTCAGAATAACTTTGGATAGGGCAGAGGCCGAGGATGTTGTTCAGGATACCATGATACGGGTGTGGAATAAGCGTGATGAGTGGCAACAATTTGAATCTGTCGAGGCTTATTGCCTGATAGTGGCAAAGAATCTGGCGATAGACAGAAGTCAGAAGAAAGATGCCCAAAATGTAGAACTGACCCCCGAAATGGCGGAAGAAGCGGATACATCCGGCCCCTATGACCGATTGGTGAATAATGAACGTATGAAAATTATTCATCGGTTGATTGATGAACTTCCCGAAAAACAAAGGCTTATTATGCAGTTGCGGGATATAGAGGGTGAGAGCTATAAAGATATTGCAAAAGTGCTTCAACTGACGGAGGAACAAGTTAAAGTAAACCTTTTCAGGGCAAGGCAAAAAGTGAAACAACGGTATATAGAGATTGACGAATATGGACTATAAGTATATAGAACAGCTTTTGGAGCGATATTGGCAGTGTGAGACTTCCTTGGAGGAAGAATCGGAGTTGCGCGCTTTCTTCTCAAAGGGAGAAATACCGGCTCATCTGCTTCAATATAAAGACCTGTTTGTTTATCAGCAGGTTCAGCGTGAGACGGGGCTGGGCGAAGACTTCGATGCACGTATTCTGGCTCAGGTAGAACCGCCAGTGGTGAAAGCACGGCGTCTGACATTGGTCGGAAGGTTCATGCCTCTGTTTAAGGCGGCTGCGGTTGTTGCTTTTATGCTTTCATTGGGGAGTGTGGCACAGCATACATTTTTCGCCAATGAAACTTTGGATTATAATTACGATACTTATACAGATACATATGATGATCCGGAAGTGGCTTATAAGCAAGTTTCTTCTGCATTGATGATGCTGTCTGAAGGAATCAATAAATCACAAGACCAAAACTTGGCCGACAGTGTGCGGTTGGGCGGAGTCGATATGATTAACGAATAATGAAGAGCGTTCTTTTAATGTGCTGGATGGCATTGCTATCTGTAGCCGTATCGGCTCAGGACTTTGCTTCGCGTTTTCTGACTGAACATAAGGCGGATTCAAATCTGACGTGTATAACTATCAGCCCGAAGATGATGGAGGAGATCATGAAAAGCGATGCTGAGAAAGATGATGAAGTTCTGGAGATTATTTCTAATTTGAAGAGCATGCAGATGCTGACTGCCAAAGTGGAAGGGCAGAAGTATTACGATGAAGCTCTAAAGGTGGTGGAAAAGAATTCCGGAAGGTTCGAACCGTTTCTTTCTTTTAAGGATAAAGCTGAAAATTGTCAGATTATGATCCGAAAGAAGAAGGATGCGATTGTCGAGTTGGTGATGTTGATGCATGAAAAGAATCAGTTTGCCGTGATTAATTTTACGGGCAATATGAGTCCGGAATTCATTTCGAAGCTGGCAGCTTCGATGAAGCCCAAGCGCTCTTGATAAGAAAAGACATTTTCATTTGCTTTAAACATAAATATAGTTAGTGTGCTTAATTAAAACAACTTGAGGCTGTGAAGTTTCAATTCTCTCAAATTTTTATAGAAAAACTAACTAAATAGATGGGCTACCGCGTGATGCAGTAGCCCTTTTATTTATCCTGCCGGCTCATATGGATTGCTTGGAAAAAGGAGGAAGAGAATGGCATTAAAGAGAAAAGGAAGTTGCCTCACGGAAACTTCCTTTTTCCATCTCTGTTAGAGAGATAAAGTTATATGTAAAGAGAGAATTTTATAATTTACGCAGTCCCTTTTTGGAGAAATCTATTTGTGGTTCTCCTCTGTAGGCTACTTCACCACTGCCGGAGACACGCCCTTTCAAGCTTTCTGTGGCATAACAGCTTATATCTCCCGAACCATTGATAGAGGTCGTTACATTCTCTGTTTCCAATTCGGAAGCTTGAATGTCTCCTGAACCGTTGATACTGTATTCGGCATTTTTGCAGATTCCGGAAAGGGAAATATCTCCCGAACCGTTGATACCTACTTCTGCCTTTAGGGCATCTATCCTGTTCAATGTCATATCTCCCGACCCGTTGATGGATAATGATAACAAATTACAGCTTATTTTGTTTCCCGCAATGTCTCCCGAACCTTGTATTTTAATACTTAAATTATCGTCGGTTTGTATTCCGTTTACAAGTTTGATATCACCGGAACCAGATAAGGCTATTCGGTTGAGTGCAGGACCGGAAACTCTTATTTCCAATTTTCCCCTGTTCTGTATGCTTGTGTTGTTTTTGAATTTTACGGTCAGGCTATTGTTTTGCACATAGATATCCAGCAGTTCTACTATATTATCTTGGCCGTATACCTCTACAGAAGGCTTTCCTTGGGCCTGTTTATAAATAACATCCGGGCTTCCTGTTAATTGTAGCCCGTTGAATTTCTCTACTTTGATCTGCTTGGTTATGTAGTTATTGCTTCCGGTCACCCGATTGCTGGGCGAACAGGCAGTTATTGTCCAGATCAGTAAAATTGCAGCGAATGAAGAAATTGAAATTGATTTCATGTTTTTATATATTTAAATACCCTTGATACTTCCCACACCCTTTTTGCTGAATGTTTTTTGTGCAGGATTTCCTTTATAGTTAATACTTCCTACTCCTTTGACGGCTGCGTCTAAAGATTGGGTAGCATTGCATGAGATATTGCCCACTCCATTGGAGGAGGCTTTCACGTGTGTTGCTTCCAGATCCGTTGCTTCTACATCGCCTACACCCTTAGAACTGAGATTGGCGTTGACTACTTTCCCTTTTAGGTTTACGTTACCCACTCCCATCGAGTTTACGGTCAGATTCTGGCAGTCCAGTTCCTGAACATTGACGTCGCCGACTCCTTTGCTTTCGATGTCGAGCCTGCCGGTAACAAACTTATTATCGATGTGAATGTTTCCTACGCCTTTAAATTGGATCCGGTTCAGATCCGGAGAGCTGATGGTTATTTTGAGTTTCTTGGCATTCTTTATTTTCTTATGCTTATCCATAGCTAATATCAGAGTATTACCTTTTACCGATACCTGTATTAACTTGACAAAATTATCCGGTCCATAGATTTGCAGGGAACTTTTCCCATCTGTAGATTGGGTATAATAAATGTCACCTACCGTAGTGGCATCTATGGAATTGAAATCTTTTATTTGGTAATCCCGTGTGATGTAATTTTTGCTGGGAGCTATGCCTTCCGCTCTTTCTGAGATAAAGGTACAACCGGTCAGTAATCCAGTCAGGAATATGATTAAGAATACGTTTAATTTTGCTTTCATCTTATAAGTTTTTTTGAGGTTTCTGTTTATTAGACGTAGACTCTTTCAAAAAGGTTGCATCGGGTACTACTTTTTTTTGAGTCTGTTGTATTTGTTCTTCCCGCAGAATATTTGTTTATTTGCAGGTGTATGGAAAAAATAGATAAGATACTTGAAGATGAAGAATTGGGGCTTTTGGTGATACGTGTTAATCCACGTGCCAAGCGGCTGATTTTCCGGACGAAAAGTGATGCCATTTATGTAAGCGTACCTCCCGGAACCACATCTGCCGAGATCACCGATGCTATCAATCAATTGCGTGTGAAATTGCGTGGCTTCAAGGAGAAGACTGCTCGCCCATCGATAGATTTGGATTACCGGATTGAGACGGAATATTTTAAGCTGTCTTTGGTAGCCGGTGAGCGTGATCGTTTTCTGGCGCATTCGGAGTTAGGAGAGATGCGTATCGTTTGTCCCCCGACTGCTGATTTTACTGATAGTAAGTTGCAGGAATGGTTGCATAAGGTCATTGAGGAAGCGCTGAGAAGAAATGCAAAAATCATTCTTCCGCCACGACTGTACATGCTGTCCGGCCGGCATAACCTTCCTTACAAGAGTGTGAAAATCAATTCCAGCCGTGGACGGTGGGGGAGTTGCTCGGCTCGTAAGGCAATCAACCTGTCTTACTTTCTTGTTTTGTTGCCTCAGCATTTAATAGACTATGTGCTGCTTCATGAATTGTGCCACACGCGTGAGATGAACCATGGCGATCGTTTCTGGTCGTTACTCGATTCGTTGACCGATGGGAAAGCGCTTGCGCTACGCGAAGAATTGAAAAATTATAAGACGGAGATTTGAAAGGATGGCAACGTCTAACGGGAAAGTTGTTTAATTCCGTCGGCATCTTTTTCAAAGCGGTAGCTGCCCCCCTTTTCGCTTAAGTCGAATGTAGACAGTTCGTCTGTCAGATTATCGACGATCATCAGCGCATTTTGCTCCGCAAATCGGCCTACTTCGATTGCGAAGGGCTCTTCGGTTATTCGTTTATTTATTATCAGACTGTCATTGATGAAAAGTGAGAGCGAATCACCGGTGAATCCTTTGGTAAGATGGATCGTGTAAGTTTCTATGAAGTGGCGTTCTTCCTGTTTTTCGCGTTGCAGCCTCATACTCATATAGACAAAGATGACTACAACAAAAATAACGGCGAATGCCAGAATACCATTGCCTACCATAAATTGCTTATTAGTGTTCAGACGATGTGCCATAACGATTCTTTTAAAATTTCGGTGTAAAGGTACTGATTTTATTTGTGATTACCGGTATAGGAATGTCCGAATCATAGCGAATCGTAGCGAATACCTATCAAAAAAATAATAAAGGCTTTGTTCGTTTGCAAAAGGTACAGAAGTCGGAATTAAAAGTATGGAATAGAAACTTGAATTGATTCCTTACCCCTTACGCTTCCCCTTGTTCATCAGTGTTTGCGTGCGGAAGGGGGGATTGTCAATGTTCGATTATGCTTTATGTGAATATGGTGATTGTGCCTCGTATTTCCAGCTCTTGGAGCCCCTTCCGCTCTGTAATGGCGGCAAGCAAGGCATTTCAGAATTGCGTAAGGGATCTGTGCAGACTCTCGCTGTCTATGTTTCTGTTCCTGTCTTTGTCAAATACTTCTTATGCTTTTGGCTGGATATTTACCGCCTGACGCTGCGAATTCCTGCTTGTGGAATTCAAGTTTATCTCCTTCGGCAATATTATATCGGGTACATTGTATTATCTTTGCTCACGTATCATAACGATATCCGGTGTACGGCTTACTACAAATCAAATTGATAACATGAACAAGAAACTATTATTTCCTTTGGTATTCGCAGGATTTGCATGGTCTGTTTTTGCACAGAATACGATAATCTCCCCGGCTATTCCTGTTGATAAAGTGATAGAGGATAAGGTTGAGAAGTTGCTCGAAAAGATGACTCTGGAAGAGAAAATAGGGCAGATGACCGAATTGACGATCGATGTGTTGACTGATAAGAAAACAACAGGGCAACCGGGTTTTACTTTTGATGAAGCCATGCTCGATACCGTGATCGGTAAATATAAAGTGGGATCTATACTGAATGTACCTTATGGCGAAGCACAGACGAAGGAGGTCTGGGCCACTCTTATCAAAAGAATTCAGGAAGAATCGATAAAGTCTATGGGAATTCCCTGCGTGTATGGCGTTGATCAGATACATGGCACCACCTATACGGCCGGTGGAACTTTCTTTCCGCAGGGCGTCAATATGGGGGCTACATTCAATCGTGAACTGGTACGGAAAGGAGCCGAGATATCGGCTTACGAAACAAAAGCCGGATGCATTCCTTGGACGTACGCGCCCGTTGTGGATCTTGGCCGTGATGCCCGTTGGCCTCGTATGTGGGAAAATTATGGAGAAGACTGTTACGTCAATACAGAGATGGGACGTGAATCTGTGATTGGTTTTCAAGGCGAGGATCCGAACCATATAGGCCCCAATCGGGTAGCTGCCTGTTTGAAACATTATATGGGTTATGGTGTCCCCGTATCCGGCAAAGATCGTACGCCATCGTCTATCACGGTGCAGGAGATGCGTGAAAAGCATTTTGCCCCTTTTCTGGAATCTGTGAAAGCCGGTGCTTTGTCTGTTATGGTGAATTCTGCTATGAACAACGGGCTTCCTTTTCATGCCAATTATGAACTTTTGACGAAATGGCTGAAGGAAGACCTTAATTGGGACGGGCTCATCGTAACGGATTGGGCGGATATAAACAACCTGTATACCCGTGACAAAGTGGCCGCTTCCAAGAAAGAAGCCGTAAAAATGGCTATTAATGCCGGTATCGATATGTCTATGGTGCCTTATGAATGGAGTTTCTGTAATTATCTGAAAGAACTTGTGCAAGAAGGTGAAGTTCCTATGAGCCGCATTGATGATGCTGTACGCCGGGTACTGCGCATGAAATTCCGTCTCGGGCTGTTCGACAAGCCATATTGGGATCCTTCGGAATACCCGGAATTTGCGAGTAAATCGCATGCTGCAACTGCTTTGCTGGCGGCAGAGGAATCACTTGTCCTATTGAAGAATGCGGATCGGATCCTGCCACTTGCTTCCGGAAAGAAAATATTGATTACCGGACCGAATGCCAATTCGATGCGTACGCTGAATGGCGGATGGTCTTATTCCTGGCAAGGCCATAAGGCAGATAGGTTTGCCGGTGAGTATAATACGATCCTTGAAGCATTCAAGGCAAAATTCGGTGTGGGAAATGTGGTATACGAACCAGGAGTGACTTATAAGCAGAAAGGTGCTTACTGGGAAGAGAATGCTCCGAAAATAGAAAAAGCGGTTGCTGCCGCTTCGGAAGTGGACTATATTCTGGCCTGTGTCGGTGAAAATTCTTATTGTGAAACACCGGGCAACCTGACTAATCTTTTCCTCTCACAAAACCAGTTGAATCTGGTGAAAGCTCTGGCGGCTACCGGAAAACCGGTAATTCTGATTCTGAATGAGGGGCGTCCGCGTATTATCAATGAGATAGAGCCGTTGGTAAAGGCGGTTGTCAACATCATGTTGCCGGGTAATTACGGGGGCGATGCACTGGCTAATCTTTTGGCCGGCGATGTCAATTTCAGTGGGAAGATGCCCTATACTTATCCTAAAGATATCAATTCTTTGGTGACTTATGATTATAAACCGTGTGAAGACCTTGAGAAGATGCAGGGAGCTTATGATTATGATGCGGTGATGTCTGTTCAGTGGGCTTTTGGCTACGGGCTTAGCTATACGACTTTTGCCTATGATCGTCTGAGCGTGAATAAACCTTCGTTTACTGCCGGTGATGAACTCGTTTTTACGGTCGATGTGACCAATACCGGTGATAAGGCAGGTAAGGAGAGTGTTCTGCTTTTCAGTAGTGATCTGGTGGCTTCCTTGACCCCTGATATCCGCCGTCTTCGTGCTTTCGAAAAGGTAGAACTGCAACCGGGTGAAACGAAAACCGTTACATTGAAAGTAAAAGGCAGCGATTTGGCTTTTGTAGGCTATGATGGTAAATGGATACTGGAAAAAGGAGATTTCAGAATTCAAACAGGAAAGCAAACGCTGAATATAACCTGCTCGGAAACAAAAAAGTGGAATACACCGAATAAATAAAATCAATCTGTTGATTTTAAGAAATATAGTTGCATCCTGATACTATGAATAAAAGGTATCAGGATGCTTTTTTATACGATTATCCACGATCTTGTGTTGCAAAACATATTTCTTATTCTTGTTGATCTTAAATAAATTACCTTTCTTTGCAGCAGGATGGTTCAGCATAGTTGCCGGACATTTTCTGAAAACCTTTTGATCTGTAGATATGGAAATTATATTCGGACAGCAAACAACCAAAGTGAAGCAATTGGCCGATCTCATCAGCCAAGATATTTCAATGGGTAGATATAAGGTAGACGATGCTTTGCCTTCTATCAATCAGTTGAGCCGGGATTATAAAGTATCACGTGATACGGTTTTCAAAGCTTTTATCGATTTAAAAGACCGAGGAATTATCGATTCCACCCCCGGAAAAGGGTATTATGTGGTAAACAGGCAGAAAAGCATATTGTTGTTGCTCGATGAATATTCCCCATTTAAAGACACCCTTTATAATAGCATTATCAAGCATTTGTCTTCCCGTTATAAAGTCGATTTATGGTTTCACCAATACAACGAGAGCTTGTTCAATGCTATTCTTCGTGAATCCTTGGGGCGGTATAATAAATACGTTGTTATGAACTTCGATAACGAAAAGTTCTCTCCTAATCTTTATAAAATAGACTCTTCCAAACTCTTATTGCTCGACTTCGGCAAGTTCGACAAGAAAGATTATTCTTATATATGTCAGGATTTCGATGATTCTTTTTATCAGGCATTATTGCAGCTGACCGATCGGTTGCAGCACTATAAAAGGCTCGTTTTGTTGTTTGTGAAAGGGACAAAGCACCCCCGGAGTACTTGTGACAGTTTCCGGAAGTTTTGTGCCGACCGGGAATTCATGTGCGAAGTGAGAGAGGATGTGGAAGGAATGAAAGTGCGCGAAGGCGAGGTTTATATCGCTATCCGACAGGTCGATGTGGTACATATCATCAAACAAAGCCGGATAGAAGGTTTGGTTTGCGGAACCGATTTCGGCTTGTTGGCCTATAATGAAACTCCTGCTTATGAAGTGATAGACAGGGGAATAACTACGCTGAGTATCGATTGGGAAAAGATGGGGACATTGACAGCCGATTTTATCCTTACCGGCAAGCAGGTACATACGTATTTGCCTACCGAGATACGTTTAAGAGGATCTTTATAGGATTTTTTATTCCTATATTTCAGCACAGTTCAGTACAGATGGAAATGTTTTACTTATTTAAATCATAAGAATATGAAAAAGTATCCGAGAATTGGAATTCGCCCTACCATCGATGGTCGTCAGGGTGGTGTTCGTGAAAGTCTTGAAGAAAAGACAATGAATCTGGCTAAAGCCGTAGCCGAATTGATCTCTACAAATTTAAGAAACGGAGACGGTACTCCGGTAGAGTGTGTGATAGCCGACGGTACAATCGGACGTGTGGCCGAAAGTGCTGCATGTGCCGAGAAATTCGAACGTGAAGGGGTGGGGGCAACCATTACCGTGACATCCTGCTGGTGCTATGGAGCCGAAACAATGGATATGAACCCGTATTACCCGAAGGCGGTCTGGGGATTTAACGGAACCGAACGTCCGGGAGCCGTTTATTTGGCAGCCGTATTGGCAGGACATGCACAGAAGGGCCTGCCGGCTTTTGGTATTTACGGACACGATGTACAGGATCTGAATGATAATTCCATTCCTGCCGATGTAGCCGAAAAGATATTGCGTTTTGCCCGTGCTGCCCAAGCGGTAGCTACTATGAGAGGAAAATCCTATCTTTCTATGGGTAGTGTTTCCATGGGTATTGCCGGTTCTATCGTTAATCCGGATTTCTTCCAGGAATATCTCGGTATGCGAAATGAGTCTGTCGACCTCACAGAAATCATCCGTCGCATGACAGAGGGTATTTATGATAAAGAAGAGTTCGCCAAAGCAATGGCCTGGACCGAAAAGTATTGTAAGAAGAACGAAGGAAAAGACTTCAACCTTCCGGAGAAAACAAAAACCCGTGAGCAGAAAGACGAAGACTGGGAATTCATTGTCAAGATGACTATTATCATGCGCGATTTGATGCAGGGAAATCCGAAACTGCGTGAGATGGGCTTCAAAGAAGAGGCTTTAGGGCACAATGCCATCGCTGCCGGATTCCAGGGGCAACGCCAATGGACCGACTTTTATCCTAACGGGGATTATTCGGAAGCCTTATTGAATACCTCTTTTGACTGGAACGGTATTCGTGAAGCTTATGTGGTAGCTACCGAAAATGATGCCTGTAACGGCGTAGCGATGCTCTTCGGGCATCTGTTGACAAACCGTGCGCAGATATTCTCGGACGTGCGTACCTATTGGAGCCCCGAAGCGGTAAAGCGCGTGACAGGAAAAGAACTTACAGGCATGGCTGTCAATGGTATTATTCACTTGATCAATTCCGGTGCTACAACGCTCGATGGAACCGGTCAGCAAACCGATGAGAAAGGTGAACCGGCGATGAAACCTTGCTGGGAGATCACGGAAAAAGAGATGGAGAAATGTCTGGAAGCTACTACCTGGTATCCTGCTAACCGTGATTATTTCCGTGGCGGCGGCTTCTCTTCCAATTTCTTATCCAAAGGAGGCATGCCTGTTACGATGACACGTCTGAACTTGATTAAAGGATTAGGCCCAGTACTCCAGATTGCCGAGGGATGGACGGTAGAGATTGATCCGGAAGTTCACCGTTTGCTGGATGAACGTACGGATCGTACATGGCCGACCACTTGGTTTGTACCCCGTTTGTGTGATAAACCTGCATTCAAAGATGTTTATTCGGTAATGAACAATTGGGGGGCCAATCATGGTGCTATCAGTTATGGGCATATCGGACAGGATCTGATCACATTAGCTTCTATGTTGCGTATTCCTGTATGTATGCACAATGTCGAAGAAGACGCCATCTTCCGTCCGGCCGCATGGAATGCTTTCGGTATGGAGAAAGAAGGAGCGGATTACAGAGCATGTGCTGTTTATGGTCCTATTTATAAATAATGGAATAAAATGATTAATCGATTTATATTAAACGAAGTTTCATACTTCGGACCGGGAGCACGGGAAGTGCTCCCGAAAGAGATCGCCCGTTTGGGGCTGCATAAGGCTCTGGTCGTTACGGATAAGGATCTTATTAAATTCGGGGTGGCCGATAAAGTGTTGAAAGTACTTGAAACAGCTTCTGTTCCATACGAGGTTTTCAGTGATGTCAAACCGAATCCTACCGTAGCTAATGTCAAGTCTGGTCTACAGGCTTTTGCAGCTTCGGGTGCCGATTTTATTCTTGCAATCGGTGGCGGTTCATCGATCGATACTTCCAAGGCGATCGGTATTATAACCAATAATCCGGAATTCAGTGATGTAGTATCTCTGGAAGGGGTGGCAGATACGAAAAACAAATCTGTTCCCATTATTGCTTTGCCTACTACGGCGGGTACGGCGGCCGAGGTTACTATTAATTATGTGATTACCGATGAAGCCAATGAAAAGAAAATGGTTTGCGTAGATCCCAATGACATTCCCGTAGTTGCCGTTGTAGATGCCGAATTGATGTATACCCTTCCCAAAGGGCTGACAGCTTCTACCGGGTTGGATGCTTTGACGCATGCCATTGAAGGACTTATAACGAAAGGTGCCTGGGAGATGAGCGATATGTTCGAGATAAAAGCGATCGAAATGATTGCCCGTTATCTTGAGACGGCTGTCAATGAGCCATCCAATGCCGAAGCCCGTAATGGTATGGCGGTTGCCCAGTACATTGCCGGTATGGCGTTTTCTAATGTAGGTTTGGGAGTTGTGCATGGCATGGCACATCCGTTGGGAGCTATTTTCGATATACCTCACGGTGTAGCAAATGCCTTGCTGTTGCCTATTGTGATGGAGTTCAATGCTCCTGCGGCACTCGATAAATATGTAGAGATAGCCAAGGCTATGAATGTATATACGCCGGATATGACTCGTGAAGAAGCCGCTGCTGCGGCGGTCAAGGCAGTCCGGGAACTTTCTGTCCGTGTAGGGATCCCGCAGCATTTATCCGAATTGGGAATAAAGGAAGAGGATCTGGATAAGTTGGCTGCGGCGGCGTTTGCCGATGTATGTACCCCGGGAAATCCCCGTGAAGTGAGCAAAGAAATAATACTTGAACTTTATAAAAAAGCATTGTAGTCATTATGATAACGAATGAACAGATAGAACAGTTTATAGCCCAGGCTCATCGTGTAGGCGATGCCGGACTTACTATTTGCAGTAGCGGTAATATCTCCTGGCGTATAGGGGATGAAGTGCTGATTTCCGGTACAGGCTCTTGGGTGCCTTCTCTGCCCAAAGAAAAGGTCTCCATCTGTAAACTCTCGACGGGAGAAGTGCTGAATGGTGTGAAGCCGTCTATGGAGAGCGGTTTCCATTTCGGTGTTCTCCGTGAGCGTCCCGATGTGAATGTGGTGCTTCATTTCCAGTCTCATTATGCTACTGCGGTGGCTTGTATGAAGAATCGTCCCACTAATTTGAATGTAACGGCCGAAATACCTTGTCATGTAGGCAGAGAAGTGCCGGTAGTTCCTTATTATCGTCCCGGTTCGAAAGAATTGGCACAAGGGGTGATAGATGGATTGAAAGACCACAATTCGGTATTACTGTTAAAGCACGGACAAGTGGTATGTGGAAAAGACTTCGACGAAGCTTTTGAACGTGCCATGTTCTTCGAGATGGCATGTCGCATTATTATCCAGTCCGGCGGTGATTATACCGTGTTGACGCCCGAAGAGATTGATGATCTCGAGACTTACGTTTTGGGTAAGAAGACTAAATAATAAGATGAAAAGGAGGGGAAAATGGGGATGTATTTCCAAGTCTCTTTTTCTCCTCCTTATTATTTAGAAAAGAGTTGAGCTATGAATACATATTTAGCAGTGGATTTTGGTGGAGGTAGCGGGCGAGTGATGGCCGGCACCATTGACAACGGGCGGTTAACACTGGAGGAAGTATATCGTTTTCCCAACCGGCAAATCCGGATGGGGAACTATATTTATTGGGATTTCCTTGCATTGTTCGGTGAAATGAAAACCGGGCTTCGTCTGGCTGCCCATAAAGGATATTCCATAAAAAGTATCGGAATCGATACTTGGGGGGTCGATTTCGGATTGATAGACAGGCAAGGCAATTTGTTGGGCAATATGGTTTGCTATCGCGATCCGCGCACGAATGGATTACCCGAAGAACTGTTCGGGCATATGGATATTTCCCGTCATTATGCGGAGGCCGGTATTCAAGTGATGCCTATTAACACGCTTTTTCAGCTTTACAGTATGAAAAAGAACGGGGATGTACAATTGGAACTTGCAGATAAGTTGCTGTTTATGCCCGATCTTTTCAGTTTCTTTTTGACAGGCGTGGCAAATAATGAATATTGCATTGCTTCCACCTCCGAAATGCTCGATGCCCGCAAGCGTACTTGGAACTATCCATTAATAGACAGTTTGGGTTTACCCGAACGTCTTTTCGGAGAAATAGTAATGCCCGGAACCGTACGGGGAAAACTGAAAGCCGATATTGCTGAAGAGATCGGTATGAATGGTGAGGTCGATGTGGTTGCCGTAGGTTCGCACGATACTGCAAGCGCCGTATTTGCAGTGCCTGCCGTCACCGGTGGTGTTAATACCCGAAAAGCTTTCCTGAGTTCCGGAACCTGGTCACTTCTTGGAGTTGAATTAGACGAACCTATCCTTACCGAAGAGGCTCGCTTGGCAGGGTTTACCAACGAAGGAGGTGTGGGAGGTAAAATCCGTTTTTTGCAGAATATCACAGGCTTGTGGATTTTGCAGCAACTTATAGCTCAGTGGAAAGAACGAGGCGAAGATACGGAGTACGAAACTCTGATAACTGCTGCGGAGAATGCGGAAATCGATTCAATTATTCGTGTGGATGACGAGGTCTTTCAAAGTCCGTTGAATATGGAGAAAGCAATTGCCGATTATTGCCGTGAACATCGCCTTGCCGTACCAAAAACTTGTGGTGAATATGTTCTTTGTATACTTAAATCGCTCGCGCAACGTTATAAACAAGGAGTCACTCAGTTAAACAGCTTGTTACCGTCACCTGTTACCCAACTTCATATCATAGGGGGAGGGTGTCGTAACCGCCTTCTCAACCGCCTGACGGAAGAAGCATTGGGCATTCCGGTGTATGCAGGTCCTGTTGAGGCCACTGCTATTGGAAATATCCTTGTGCAAGCTTTGGCGTGTGGGGAGATTAAGGCACGTGATGAAATTACAAAAATTATTTAAAGGGACAGATAAAAATAAAACCATGGAAACATCTATTAAAAGTTATGCGGCTAAAGAGCATCATCAACCGGTGAAACGATATTGCCGGACATTGGATCTGCGTGACGATCCGAAGCTGATAGCCGAGTATCGCCGACGCCACAGCCAAGCGGAAATCTGGCCGGAAGTTATCGCCGGTATCCGGGAAGTCGGTATCCTTGAAATGGAAATTTACATTTTGGATACACGTTTGTTTATGATAGTCGAGACTGCACTCGATTTTGATTGGGACACGGCAATGGAACGGCTTGCCACTTTGCCCCGCCAGCAGGAATGG